>CAZBVD010000351.1:0-2334 GCA_964495235.1 uncultured Dysgonomonadaceae bacterium
TGATAGTATGCAAAGGTAGATAAAAAAAGAAAAAGGTGCAAAACTATTCAGTTTGCACCTTAACTTTATATTTTCATCTACTACACAAAGTGTTTTATGATATACGTAGTGTTCTACCTACATTAAGTGTTGTACGTGTAGAAATATTATTGAGCGTACACAATGTTCTTACCGAAACACCATGTCGTTGAGCTATTGCTCCCAATGTATCTCCACTTCTTACTTTATAATATGCAGTGTCTCCACTTGCAGTTTCATTGCTAGCAGATTCTGAAGAGGTGATAATTAATTTCTTGCCAATTCTCAAAGTTGTGCTTTTAGATATATTATTAAGAGCACAAAGTTGATTAATGGTTACACCATATCTTCTGGCAATTTTTTCTAATGTATCGCCACTTCTTATAGTATGACTTGCAGCATTGCCCGAAACAAATTTATTGTTCTCTCTATTGGTTGCTTGCACATAATTTACATTGCCTGTTCTCTTTATAACCCTGCTACTTAGCGTAGTTTTCTTGTAACTATCGTTCGAAACAAGATAGGTATCGCGGTGACATACTTTGTTTTCAAAATCAACAATAAAGTTAGGGTCAATTGGTTTACCCAAGAAGCGAGTTTCGAAGTGTAGATGTGAACCAAACGAGCGTCCTGTATTGCCAGCCAAACCAATTGGATCGCCAGACATCACAAAATCATTCTCATCTACCAAAAACTTCGACATATGACCATAAAGGGTTTCTAAACCATTTAAGTGGCGTATAACTATATAATAACCATAACCTCTTCTATCAAATTGTTTTACGCGTATTTTTCCATCAAATGCAGCGTATATTGTATCGCCAGTTTGTGCTTTAATATCAATTCCATAATGATATCTACGGCTACCTCTTCTACCAAAATTAGAGGTAACATGGCCCTCTACAGGCATTGTAAAGCCAGTTAAATCAACTTCAAACTCCGACGGAGCATCAATAGCCGTTCCATAAGCATTAACTTTACTATGAACCCAAATACCACCATACAAATCCTCTGCAGGAATTGCATCCATATCTATTTCTCTATCATTAGCGGCCTCCTCTAGAATGGAGATATCCATTTTCAACTTAAAACCATCGGCAAATAAGTTGTCATCTTCTGTATAATCAAGTCCATGAGTTTGCTTATACTGCAATTTAGCTCTTGGATTGCTGGGCTGGTCTTTAGTTCCACTCCCTTGAGAAAAAGCTGTAGTTGTAAAAACAAAGCAACCTGTTAATGCTACAAGCTTAATTCTCGATATTAATTTTTCAAACGCCATAAAAATTCTTTTAATAAAAAAGTATTGTTCTTCTCTATTTTATTTATTACTCTTCAAACTCATCATTTGCATACAAATGAGGAAATAAGAGAGGTTTGTAATCAAATATTTCATCTTTCTTAAAAAAGCGATCCAACTCTATAAGAGCGTTTTCTGGAGAATCTGAGGTGTGTACTATATTTTCTTGAATACTCATGCTGAAATCTCCCCTGATAGTTCCAGGTTCTGCAGCGCGGCCAAGAGTTACTCCACTCATTTTTCTTACCACCTCAACTGCATCCAAGCCTTTTAAAGCCACTGCAAATATAGGTGTAACCTGCATTGAGTCTTTTATTCTTTTAAAAAAGGGCTTTTTTACTAAATGTGCATAATGAGTTTTAAGAACCTCATCGCTCAAGGTCATCATTTTAAAACCAACTATCTGCAAACCTTTTTTTTCAAAACGTGAGATAACCTCCCCTACAAGTCCTCTTTGTATTGCAGAGGGTTTAATAAGCACTAATGTTTTCTGCATGAATTAATAAAAAAATGATGACTTAAATGTTCTTCTTCTATCAGAATTAATGAACTATTTCATTAATAACTTGCCAAAGTAAACTTTTTCATCCTATTTATCCAAATTATCAGCAAAGTAATTTCTCCTGAGAACAGAATATTAATAAATATCAAAGCAAATAACAAGTTTAAAAGGCTGACGATGTGACCATTAACCGCAAACATGTTGTAAAACATGTTTTACTTTTATTAGCTATTAAAAACAATCTTTACATCACTTTGAGGTGCAATATAATGATTTTCATTGACATGTGTAAACTATCAGAGCTATATACAATACAAATGGATACTTCAAAACCATTTCAACACCCCATCCATCTAATCACTCTTTGAAGCATAAAATAAGCACATATAATATATACATATTGAATGAGATACCATGCCATAATTTGTGTGATATATCATTTTCATGTATCTTTGTATTCTGAGAAAAATGTGATAACTAATAGAATAACAATAGTATGTTTGAAAATTTAAGTGAT
>CAZBVD010000352.1:0-2328 GCA_964495235.1 uncultured Dysgonomonadaceae bacterium
CCGTATCAGGATTCTCTTTATATTCGTCCCACACATATATGTAGAAAGGATTGAGCTGGCTGTATGCGTTGTATATACTCACATTCCAAGTGCGCAAGTTACCACGTTTGGTCTTTTTGTGGAAGTTTATCCCCAAGTCCAATCGATGATAATTGCTGTACCTGAAATTGTTTCGCGATTCTACATAAGAGTAACTTCCTGGAAAATAGTATTTGCCTGTATAGCTCGGCGAGTTGATGGCGGCATATTCATGAAAGGCAAAGGTGGCTGTATTGCCCGTGCTAAATACCCACGAGGCAGAGAAGTCTATCTTGTCGGAAAGTTTGTGAGTGGCGGTTATGTTGAAATCGTGTCGTCTGTCGTACTTTGCCGGAAACCATTCTCCTTTGTTAATAACATTTCCGGGTTGGTCAAATATCCTATCAGATTTACTCCATGTGTAGCCCACCCATCCTGTTGTTTTGCCAAACGAACGTTGCGCCAATAGTTCTACTCCATAGGCTACACCTCTTCCCATACTTACTTTGTCTTCCCAGTTGGTGGAAGCGCCCATGAAGGACGAGCCGTCTTTATATTCGAGTAGGTTGTCCATTGTTTTGTAATAGCCTTCTACCGATAAATTGGCTACATCTTTCAGCGTATAGAATGCACCCACGGCATATTGATGCGATTTCATCGGTTTGACTTTGGATGTGGCAGGAACCCACAAATCGGTGGGCATGCTGATGTTGTTGTTTGATAGCATGTGAATGTATTGGCTCATGGAAGCATAGCCAGCTTTCACAGATAAGTTATCGTTGATTAAAACCCGCAATCCAGCACGTGGTTGCAACGAAAAGTAATTGCTACTTTCTACATGAAACGAAGAGAAGTGCACCCCCAAGTTGAGTTGCAATCTTCTGCCCAGCGAGATGTTATCTTCTAGGTAGGCACTTGTTTCGTGTGCATATACTTTGGGGCTTCCGCTCACTGTGTCGATGTTTTGTTCTGTCTCTTCAGAATCTACAATTCTTAGCGAGGTAACATCGGGCGTAAAGGTGTGATAGGTGTAGGACGTTCCGTACTTGATGTCGTGATAGGCATTGGGAGTAAAATCGAAATCGTTTTTCACAGTCCAATCCTCTATTCCTGAATTGTAGGTAAGCCGTGATTCTTCGCTGGTTTGCTTTTGTTCCTCTTCGGAGAAATACCAAGAATTACTTTCGCAACTGTTTTTCATGGACGACCTGTAGCGTGTGAAGGAAGCGGTGGTATTCATAAACAGTTTATTGCTCAAGATGCGGTTCCAACGCAGGGCAGCAATGGCATTTCCCCACCCCCAATTAAGTTTAGTGTATTCATTTGTTTCAAAATTACCACCGTGGGCATATCCATCTTTGGTTTTCATGTAGATGGCATCGTCGCCCAAATAGGTGCTCAGGTATAGCTTGTCTTTATCGGATAGTTTGTGGGTAAACTTGGCATTCATATCGTAGAAATAATATCCTGCACCACTCAGGCCTCCGTCTTCGCTTTTGGCTAACTTTATAATAGGTTGTGCAAGAATATCGAGATAGGTTCGCCGTAACGAAATATTGAAGGTGGTCTTCTCGTTTACAATCGGTCCTTCCAATTGCACTTTAGATGCAATTAACCCAATGCTTGCCGTACCACGTATTTTCTTATTGTCTCCATCTTTCATCTGCACATCTACTACTGACGAAAGCCTTCCACCAAAGCGTGCAGGAAAAGCTCCTTTGTAGAGTGACACATTCTTTATGGCATCGCTGTTGAAAACAGAAAAGAAACCCATCATATGGTTCACATTGTAGAGCGGAACTCCGTCTAACAAAAGTAAGTTTTCATCTGGCCCTCCACCGCGCACATATAGTCCTGCCGAACCTTCGGTGCCCGATTGCACACCGGGCAATAGTTGCAAGGCTTTTATCAGGTCGTTTTCGCCCAACAGCGTGGGAATGTTTTTTATCTGCTCAATGGGAACTTCCACCTTACTCATTTGCGTTCCCTTCACCCACGATTCTTTGCGTGTGCCGATTACGGTCAACTCCTCCAACAGATTATCCTGATCTAAATGGATATTCAACACCGTGTCTCTTTGCAAATTAAAGTCTTGCCTTAACGTTCTATATCCAAGATAAGAATGTTCGAGCGATACATTGCCGGCAGGCAGTGTCAAAGAATAATAACCAAAGGTATTGGTTGTTGCTCCTTTCAGTGAGTTTGCATCGAAAATGGTAGCAGAAATGAGGGTTTCACCGCTTGCTTTGTCGGTAATGTATCCGCTTACGGTGTAGCGTTTTGCAAAAGCCTGTACAACCATTGTAAACA
>CAZBVD010000353.1:0-2326 GCA_964495235.1 uncultured Dysgonomonadaceae bacterium
ACTACAAAAAGCAGGTCGCGTATTATCTTTACTTTTTTGTTCATCTGTATATTTTTAGCCGCCCACAAGAATCATGTTTGTGAGAAAAAGCTTGCTTCGTGAAATTTGTGACAAAAATACATTCTATATCTAAAGATACAGCAGTAAATTAAATAAAAAATCTCAACCGATACATTTTAATTATGAACTCTATTGAAAAAGGACTAATTTATTTATATATCGGTTGAGTTTTAGATTGTGTTATTATATTGTATTATTTACGGAAAGGAGGTTTCACTACTTCCGCTTTCAAGTTCTTGTTGCGAACTTTAATAAATATTTCTGTGCCAACCTTGGCATATTCAGGTTTCACATAACCCATACCTATACCCACTTTCATCATCGGAGACATAGTTCCTGATGTTACTTCGCCAATCTCTTCATCATTGCTGTTCACAACTTTGTATCCGTTTCTAGGTATTCCTCTTTCACACAAAGTGAAAGCGCAAAGCTTGCGGGTAACACCTTCTGTTTTTTGTTTTTCAAGCACATCGCGACCAACAAAGTCATTACCTTCTGTAAACTTAGTAATCCAACCAAGTCCTGCCTCCAATGGAGTAGTATCTTCAGTCATATCGTTTCCGTAAAGGTTGAAACCCATTTCTAAGCGCAATGTATCTCTAGCTCCTAGTCCGGCTGGTTTAATGCCAAACTCTTTTCCTGCTTCAAACAATGCATTCCACATTGTATCAGCATGGTCGGGATAGAAGTATAGTTCAAAACCTCCTGCTCCAGTGTAGCCTGTATTGGATATAATTACATGCTCAACACCTGCAATAGTGCCATATTCAAAAGCATAGAAAGGAATATTAGATAAATCTGTATCTGTTAGCTTTTGTAATGTTTCTACTGCTTTGGGTCCTTGTAGCGCCAATAGTGCTGTGCGCTCTGAAGCATCTTCCACTATTGCACCCATTGTGTTTTGTTTGTTAATCCACTCCCAGTCTTTTTGAATATTACCAGCGTTTACAACCAACATATACTTCTCTTCCTCCATGTGATAGAGTAAGAAATCGTCGATAATGCCACCCTTTTCATTAATAAAAGAGGTGTATTGTATTTTGCCAACTTTTAGATTGGAAGCATCGTTACTTGTAATTTTTTGTATCAACTCAAGCGCTTTGGGACCATTTATCCAAAACTCGCCCATGTGCGATACATCAAAAACTCCCACTGCGTTGCAAACTGTGGTGTGCTCATCTATAATACCAGTATATTCGATTGGCATATTGAATCCAGCAAATTCATGCATTTTAGCTCCTAACTCGACATGCACATCTGTAAAAGGTGTCTTTTTCATATTTATTTATTGTAAAATGTATTATATAATTGGTTATTTTGATTCTTCAGCAAGCAGTTGGGCTATTTTCACAACCACTTCCGATGCTTTTTTTAAAGACTTGATAGGTAAAAACTCAAAGCGACCATGGAAATTGACTCCCCCAGCAAAAATATTGGGGCATGGCAATCCCATATACGACAAACGAGCACCATCTGTGCCACCACGAATGGGTTTAACAATGGGCTTGATATCTAATGCCTCCATAGCTCTAAAAGCCAGGTCAACAATATGTTTCACGGGCTCTACCTTTTCGCGCATATTGTAGTACTGATCTCTCATTTCTAGTTTCAACACATCGGGGTATTTTGTGTTGAGAAAATCAACTGCTTGTTGCATTTGCTCTTTACGTCTTTCAAACAAGGTGCGATCGTGATCACGAATAATATAGGCTACGCTTGCTTCGTCAACCGAACCACTCATTTCTATTAAATGAAAGAATCCCTCGTATCCACTTGTAAATTCTGGACGCTCATTAACAGGAAGCATATTTACCAATTCATTAGCAACATGCAAAGCATTAATCATTTTATTTTTTGCATATCCAGGGTGTACATTCCTTCCCTGAATAGCAATCTTAGCTGATGCAGCATTAAAGTTTTCATACTCCAACTCTCCCAATACACTACCATCCATAGTGTAGGCCCACTCTGCACCAAATTTATCTACATCAAAGTGGTCTGCACCACGTCCAATTTCTTCGTCAGGTGTGAAACAAATTCTTATTTTACCATGTTTAATTTCTGGGTGATCAATCAAGTATTGCATTGCATTCATAATCTCAGCAATTCCTGCTTTATCATCAGCTCCTAATAGTGTTGTACCATCGGTTACAATAAGGTCTTCGCCCACATAGTCTAACAACTCGGGGAAGTCTTTAGGCGACATCACAATATTCTCTTCTTTATTGAGAAGAATGTCTTTGCCATCGTAATTTTCAACAATTCT
>CAZBVD010000354.1:0-2323 GCA_964495235.1 uncultured Dysgonomonadaceae bacterium
CCAAATTTTGCGTATCGGCTTTTTCAAACTTATCACCTGTAATTATCTCATACAGTTCAATATATCTTTCAGACACATCGTTGCAATACTCTTCGGTCATTTCAGGAACTTGCTGTCCCTCCTTACCTTGAAAACCATTGTCCATCAACCATTTCCTCACAAATTCTTTAGAGAGTTGTCTTTGCTCTTCGCCTTTTTCAAAACGTTCTTCATAGCCTTCGGTATAAAAATAGCGAGAAGAGTCGGGGGTGTGAATCTCATCTATAAGATAAATAGTATCGCCATGTTTACCAAACTCATATTTGGTGTCTACCAATATCAATCCTTTTTCAGCAGCAATTTCTGTTCCTCTTTCAAACAGTTCTAGAGAGTATTTTTCCAGTTGTTCGTAATCATCTTTGCTTACTAGCCCTTGACTTATAATTTCGTCGCGCGATATATTCTCGTCGTGTCCATGGTCAGCTTTGGTTGTTGGAGTAAGTATAGGAGTTGGAAATTTTTCATTTTCTCTCATCCCTTCAGGCAGATCAACACCACAAATAGAGCGTGCACCATTTTTATACTCTCTCCAAGCACTACCTGTAAGATATCCCCTCACAATCATTTCCACTCTGTAGGGTTCGCAACGCAGACCCACCGTTACCAATGGATGAGGTGTGGCTTGTTTCCAATTGGGAATAATATCGGCAGTGGCATCCAAAAACTTGGCAGCTATCTGGTTCAACACTTGTCCTTTAAAAGGTATTCCTTGTGGTAGCACTACATCAAAAGCTGATATACGATCGGTGGCAATCATAATTAATGTATCGTCCCCAATAGTATATACATCGCGAACTTTACCCTTATATACTTTTGTTTGATTTGGAAATTGATAATTGGTTGATGTTAAAGTATTGCTCATATCTATAGTTATTTTTCTAAATTACTTTATTATTTATCCTTACTTGCTGCTTTTTCTATTTTCTTTACTTCCTTAGCGTCACTCTCTCTTGCTTCGCTTTTCTCATAAGCCTCCACAATGCGTTGTACAAGTTTATGACGTACAATATCAGTTCTATTGAACTCCACCTTGCCCACACCTTTCACCTTGTGCAATACTGACATAGAGTGTATCAATCCAGATTGCTGATAAGAAGGTAAGTCTATCTGCGTAACATCGCCCGTTACAATCATTTTGGCGTGCATTCCCATACGGGTGAGAAACATTTTTATTTGTGCTGTAGATGTATTTTGCGCTTCATCCAATATAATGATGGCATCGCTAAGGGTACGTCCACGCATAAATGCTAAAGGTGCTATTTGTATTACCTTAGTTTCTAAGTATTCTTTTAATTTAAATGGGGGCAGCATATCTTCTAAGGCATCGTATAGTGGTTGCAAATAAGGATCAATCTTCTCCTTCATATCGCCAGGAAGAAAACCCAGCTTTTCGCCAGCTTCAACAGCAGGACGGCTCAATATTATTTTCCTAACCTCGCGGTTTTTGAGTGCACGCACTGCCAATGCAATGGCAGTATAAGTTTTGCCCGAACCTGCAGGACCAATAGCAAACACCATATCGTTTTTGTCAAACTCCTCTACCAACTTCTGTTGATTAGGAGTGCGTGCCAAAATAGGTTTCCCGTTTAAGCCGTAGATAATAAGATTTTGTTGTTTTGCAATTTCAGGCGTTTTGCCTTTCACAATTTCAATAATATCCTCCTCTTTCAACACATTGGTAGTTACACTAAACTTTTCTAACTCACGAATTCTCTCTTCAAAGTCAGCCAATACCTCCTCGTCACCAGATGCTTTTATGATATTACCCCTTGCAACTATTTTAATTTTTGGATATAAAGTTTTCAGCAACTGAACATTGCTGTTGTTAATCCCAAAAAATACTACAGGATCAATGTCTTCTAATATAATTATGCGTTCAATCATTGGTATCTTTAAATGTAAGTTTAAATTGATGTGCTTTGTTTTCAGAGCCTTCTATGTAGTTAATAAACGCATTGTTTACAACTTTGTTTCCTCCCGGTGTAGGATAGTTTCCTGAAAAGTACCAATCGCCCTTATGGTTTGGGCAAGCTTCATGAAGTCCCTCTATGGTTTGAAAAACTATCTTCACCTCAGACTTTGTTCCCTCAGGAGTAAGCATTTCAGCTATTTTATCGGCCACTTGCTGCTCAGTAAACTGTCCGTATATATCTTTAACATAATTAACAATCTCGCTAGGTTTCTTATCTTTTTGGGCTACTGATTTTCTATAAACTTCATCAATGATGTGTTGTTTGTTTACATCCACAAGCAACTCCATAGCTGCTCTAAAGGCAATAAACTC
>CAZBVD010000355.1:0-2321 GCA_964495235.1 uncultured Dysgonomonadaceae bacterium
AATAAGTTTAGAATGGATACCCAATGGCAAAATGCAACGCAAACTTATCAGAAAAGTTTGGATTAAATAAGACAAATTTCTTTTCTAAGTCTGCAGGATCATAAGCTTTCATTCCTGCATCTAACCTAAGCAATAAAAACCCTAAGTTTACGCGTAACCCCAATCCATACGACACTGCAATTTGTTTATAAAACTCATCAAATTTAAATAGACCACCTGGCTGACCCTCATAATCTTTAATTGTCCAAATATTACCTGCATCAACAAAAGTAGCCACTTCAAACAAGTCGGTTAATTTATGCCTATATTCAGCACTGAGGTCAAGTTTTATATCTCCAATTTGATTCACAAAGTCTGAACGCATAGTATTGTTTCGCTGATATGCACCAGGACCTAATGTGCGTGTACTCCATCCTCTAACACTATTAGCTCCTCCACCAAAGTATCTCTTCTCAAAAGGAAGCACAATAGAGTTTCCGTAAGGAACAGCAACGCCTAACCCAAAATGGATAGAAAGGCTGTTTTTATCGTCGAAAGGATAGGTTTGTGCAAAATCAAAATCAGTTTTAATGTACTCAGCATAATTAATACCAAGAATCTCTTCATATCCCTCAGGGCTAGTTTTGCTACCGCCAAGAGCAGTAGCCAAACGAGGTATTAGACCAGCTAAATCTACTCCTGCACGAATTCTAAATGGATTTCTTGCATGTTTTCTTAATCCTGAGTTTGTATACAATATACTATAAGCTGTACGTGCAATTAATTGATCTTTATAACTTTCACGCAATATAGGATTACTATCATCTCCCAAATACTCATCGGTGAAAAACTTGGACTTCCATGGCATTCGCACATAGTTTATATCAAGAGGCTCAACTATATTGGTCAGTCTCCACTCCATGCCTGCCCACTGTAACCTAGAAGATAGATTAAAGAACTGGCGCAGGTACTCTGGACGCTTTTGAAAGTTAAGACCTACTGAAAACTCAGTAGAGGCTGAAGGTTGCTCTTTTAGCCCTTTCAACAACCAAGGCAAAATAAGCTGAGGAATAGACAAAAAGGTTTCAGCACCATACTCATAGTAGTTCTGATCAATCAAGTTGACAGATTCTGACACACCTCCCGATGATATAAACTCATACGCACCATTCAATCTTATTCGTAAACGCTCAGCTCCTTTAAATATATTACGATGTTCATAAGTAATATTTGCAGCAACACCCAAATCTCCAGCTGAGTTGGTTCCGTCGATACCAAACTGCATCCAATGCAAGTTTCCTGGTGATATAGATATACGAGAGTCAAGAAAGTTAGAGTCGTTACGAACAGTGGGGAGCAAATTAATATTTGTTTGACTCACTGCACCTAATCCATTTAAAGAGGTATATGTGCGATCTACTAATCTATCGGCATACATTCTGTTTTTTCGCAAAAACATATTATAATATATAGCACGTGGTCTTAGGAACTCCTTTTTATCTTGAATGATGGTTAAGTTTCTAAACTGAATAGTGTCTAACTCACTATGTCTAGTACTGTCTTCTAGCTTTGCAAGATCAACTCCATTTAAAATAGTGGAGTTACCCATATAGTATTGTTTGTGCATGGTACTATCTGTAGGGTTTACCAGATTAACTGTTAAGTCAACCTGATGAGTACCAACAGTGGTGTCAGCCAAGAACTGAAAATTATCTTTAGTAAATTCATAAAAGCCTCTGTTTCTTAATTGGCGAGCCATTTCAGAACGCCCTTCTTCTAATACTTTAAGATCAAAAACATCATCTTCTTTTATAAAGTCTAGTTTTTTCTCATTTTTAAGAATTTTCAATATAGTAGTATCCCTAATTGTATGTCCATAGTTCAAGATACGGTACGGATCATTACCATCAACATCGTATTTTACATTAATTTTTTTATCTTTTATTTCTAAGAGTGTATCAACCTTTGCATTTAGATAGCCTCGATTATTTAACTCTAGCTTAATTTGCTCAGTCGAAATCGAAGTTAACCGCTCGCTATAAAGAACAGGCCTTTCTCCATACTTCCTAAATAGTCTATTCAACCAAGTAGAGTCGTTAGGAGCAATATTATATAAATGCAGCTTATATTTACCTATTATCGGAATAGAAGCATTGGCCTCTTGTCTCAAAAAAGGCTCAAGTTCAGAAGCTTTCACAGATTTAGTGTCTGTATCAATTTCAACTTTATTCAATAGATAACTTCCCTCAGGTACTCGTTTGGTTGCATCACATGCAATAAGCACCATAAAAAAGAGCAAATAATATATATACTTTCTCATCCGTAAAGATTCTAGATTTTAT
>CAZBVD010000356.1:0-2316 GCA_964495235.1 uncultured Dysgonomonadaceae bacterium
GCGAACAAGCACTGAATGAAACAAACGGATATGAAGAAATTTCTATATTTAAGTCAGGAGTTGTGTTGTAGTAATTATAGAATGTTGGATACATGTAAGCTAAAAATATGAGGGAGTGAATAGAAATCAGGTGTCGCATTTGTGAGCTTTTAGCAGTGAGTAGTGAACGGTAAGCAGTTGATAGTTAGCAGTTAAGAGTGAGTTCTGGATTCGAAATTAACTAAGTACACCACAAAAACATGAACTACATAGTAACCAACAAATATCCTACTAGACCGAACCTTGTCCGAAGAGCCGAAAAATAAGTATAGGAGGGGGGAAATCGTCTCTGTCTGAGCTTCGGCCTTTCGCCGAATTGAGTTTTGACGATTTCAGCCTTTCGCACGCAAGTTTTTCGAGAGAAGCGGGCGTACTTCGACAGGCTCAGTAACCACAGCCTTGACCTTTTTTGTTTACTTTTTTGCGTCAAGGCAAAAAGAGTAAATGCCTGCCCCATGAAATCTGTTTTTTATTTCATCGGGGTATAAGGGCAACTCCCTTCTAACTGATCTTAGCCAATCCGTGTAATCTGTGGTTAAAAAAGTGAGCACTAAAACAGTGAATAGAAGAGAAAGCAGTTGACCCATTAACCATTACTACTATACGCTATCTCTAAACTCGCCTGGAGTATATCCTGTTTCCTTCTTAAATGTGAAACAAAAGTAGCTAAAATCGAAATTTAACTTAAAGGCTATCTCTTTAATACTTAGTTGCGTATAAAGTAGCATCTCTTTTGCACGTTGCATTTTCTGATTCTTTTGGTAAATAGCAGGAGCAACTCCGGTTTGGCGCCTGAATATTCTTCTGAAATAGTTATAACTAACATGCAGTCTTTTAGCTATATCCTGAATTGAAATATCGCTCTCCAAAGTTTCGCTTATTATCAACAAGCCTTCGTTTACTATATTTACCGATCTGCTATTTTTGCTCAATTGATATTCATTTTCCATTGACAGCATTAGTCCAAGTATGTAAGATACAATACCTGCTAATCTTTGTTGCGAATAGGGCCCCTCTTGGAGCGATGTTGAATAGGCATCGTTATACAAGCGGGTTATAATATCAGAAGTGCCAATACTGTAAACAGGCTTTTCTAATGTTATAAATTTATTTTCAAAACTGTCTTGTATTGTTTTACCGTTAAACCATATCCAGTAGGCTTTCCAGCCAGTTTTTGGGTTGGGGTAATACATGTGCCATTCTCCAGGAAAAAGTATAAATATATCGCCTTTCTTCAGTTCTGTTCTTTTGCAATGCTTCGAGGTAAATATACCTTCTCCATCAATAATGTACATTAACTGGAAATCATTAATAACCCTGGTTTTACTTACTTCATAGTAATTAGAGTGCTCATTATCTGTGGCTTTAGAAGGTGGCACCTCTTCATAACCAATAGAGTTTACAGCAAGTCCCCATTTGTAATCATTATCGTTTGGAACTAAATATTTTCTTTTTTTCATAGTTTTATTCTAAGCTCCTCGTTATTTATTATGCATTTTAGCCTTGTAAGTTGCCAAAGTAGTTCTACACTCATACATTATAAACAAAATTAGGATTAATAGTATTAATAAAGAAAATAAACAGAGCTATACTATCAAAATAAATCAAGCCCTCTAAAGTATTTCAAAACTTCAGAGAGCTCGATTGTTTATTTTCTTTGCAAATTGGGGCGAACAGATTGTAGAATGGTTTGATAGATTCTTCATTGCGTTAATAATGATAGGGGTACTGCTTTCTGTTCACTGTTCACCGCGCAGCAAGCGCCCCATTAACAATTAAACCATTAATCATTAATTCACTATCTCATATATCTTATAATTATCGTACAAACCTTTGGCAGGAACCATCAATCTAAGAGCTGTTTGTCCGCCACCTAATGGGCCATCTTCCAAGTCGTCTTTGAAATGAAAGCTTAGCTTACCATCAATGTACCATTTAACGGTGTCGTTATACTTTACAATCTTCAGCTTATGCACTTTTGTTTTATTGTCAAGCGTAAAGTCAGGTCCTTTAATGGTTTGTCTTTTGTCGGGAGTTTTGCGCATATTAGAAGTATCTCTTCCGGGGGCAAAAAACGATATTCGGTAGCTGTACAAATCGCTTTGCGTGTACTGAGCAGCTATGCCATTTCTCTTTTTAAGATGTTTAGCAAAAACATCTTCTCCTTCCATACCCGTAACGCTAAACATAATCATGTGTAAAGCATGCTCACTAAGGCTTTTAAAATCGCACTCAATAATGTAGTTGTCGGGTGTTACAAACTTGTTCCAGTAAACA
>CAZBVD010000357.1:0-2301 GCA_964495235.1 uncultured Dysgonomonadaceae bacterium
TGAATACAACTATAATATAAACATACCATCTAAACTCTTCATCTTTAAATATTTGAGGAGATTTCTTTCTTATCAGAAGATAGAGCAATATAAAGTTTGTTCCACCAAGAAACATTAGCAATGTAATAACATATTCAACATAAGCAGAATTAAAGAAGGCTATGCTTGTTTGTTTTGTTGAGAATCCGCCAGTAGAGACACTAGTTAACGTGTGGCATATTGCTTCAAAAGCATTCATAGGACCTAGCCATAGAAGGAAGAAACCAATAACTGTAAAACCCAAATAGGTCATTGATATCAACTTGGCTATTTTGCTAATTCGTGGTGTTATTTGTTGAGTTTGCATAAATCCTGTCACCTCAGCATCAAATAGCTGAATAGCTCTGCCACCAAACAATGGCAAGAATGCCATCACAAACACAACAATACCAATACCCCCAACCCACTGAGTGAGGCTTCTCCAAAAAAGTAACGACTTGGGGAAACCCTCAATGTTCAAAATTACTGAACTACCTGTAGTAGTAAACCCACACATTGTTTCAAAAAATGCATCGGGTAGATGAGCAATAGCACCGCTAAGGTAATATGGTAATAGTCCGAAAATAGTGAGACAAATCCAAACAAGAGTTACAGTCAAAAAACCTTCGCGTTTTGTTATTTCTTGTTCTTTATTGCCAAAAGCAGTAAAACGCAAAAACATTCCAACAGAGAATGTAATAGCAACTGAAATATAAATACTTGACGTAACAGACTCGTTATAAATCTGACCAACAAGAGCAGCTGAAAGCATCAAGACTGATTCTACAATTAGGACAAAGCCAAGAATGTTTGAGATAAAATAAGTATTTATCGTTTTCAGTCGTGCCACAAAAAAAATGATTTATTTAATTAAAAAGGTTCTCAATATTTTTCATTGAGCTATGTAGAAAGAAAACCACTACTTGGTCATAAGGTTCAATAAGCGTTTCGCCATCTATAAGCATTGGCTCGCCATTCCTTATAAGAGCACCAAAAGTAATATCGGGTGGGAGTTTCAGGTTTTTAATTATTTTTTGAGTCACTTTAGAATTTGGGTGAGCTATTACTTCTCCCACGTTTGCATTGGCAAATGCTAGGTTTTTTATGTTAGAAGCATCAGCTTGCAAAAGCAATTCATATATTTTGCTAGCTGCAATCAATTTCTTATTGATAACAGTGCCAATATCAAACTTTTCGGCAAGGCCTATATAATCTAAATTCTCAACTTCAGCTATAGTTTTTTTCACTCCATGCTGTTTTGCAGCAATACATGCAAGAATGTTTGCCTCTGAGTTCCCAGTAAGAGCAAGAAAAGCATCAGCCTGGCCTATTCCTTCGTTAATTAACAATTCAGTATCGCGGCCATCACCAAGAAACACAGTCACATTAGAGGGTGTTTTCTCTACCAACATTTCAGCACGTTCACGATCTTTCTCTACAATTTTCACGTTTATATTATCGGGCAAATACTTTACAGTTTGCAAAGCAATTCTGCTTCCACCCATGATAATTATATTCTTGGTTTCGAAAGAGGTTTTGCCCATAATTTCGGGCAGCTCGTTAAGATGTGTTTTAAGTGTAGTAAAGTAAAGAATATCGCCAGGCAATATCTGATCTTTTCCTGTAGGAATAAGAGTATGATTATTGCGTTTAATAGCTACCACATGAAAATTTTTATTTTCGGGTAGTAATTCATGAATATAGCGACTGGCTATAGGTGAGTTTTCGCGAATCTTAGCACCCGACAAAATAATAGACCCATTGCATAACTCCCACCAAACCCTAGTCCATGGATTTTGGAGAGCCGAAACAATCTCTTTTGCAGCCATCATTTCTGGGTAGATCATAGAGTTGACGCCCAACTTTTCAAAAAAGTCTACATTTTTGGGCAGTAAATACTCGTAATTGTCAATCCGTGCAAGAGTTTTTTTTGCTCCCAAATTAGAAGCAAGCATACATGCGGTTATATTTTTTGATTCCTCGGTAGTTACAGCAATAAAGAGATCTGTATTTCTAACTTCAGCTTCTGAGAGGTCTTTTAATGAAGTGCAATTACCTAGACGTGGCAATAGCTCTACATTATCTTTTATTGAATTTAATCGTTCTCGGTCTTCATCCATTAAAATAATGTCATGATTCTCCTGTACCAATAATTTAGCTAAATGAGTACCAACAGCTCCAGCACCTGCAATTATTATCCTCATCTATACTTTTGTTTCTTTTAATTTTCCAATTTTAATCAATGACTCAAGGATGCCCTCTTCGTCAAGTTTGCAATAATGC
>CAZBVD010000358.1:0-2297 GCA_964495235.1 uncultured Dysgonomonadaceae bacterium
TGTCGGAAAGTGGCAAGCCCATGAAACGCGAACTAGACCTTATAGATGTTTGGTTCGATTCTGGAGCAATGCCTTTTGCCCAATTCTTCTATCCACACATATCTGAAGAAGAGTTCAACAAGGTATATCCTGCAGATTTTATTGCAGAGGGTGTTGACCAAACACGTGGATGGTTCTTTACACTGCACGCTATATCTACAATGATAAAAGATAGTGTTGCATTTAAGAATGTAATATCCAACGGATTGGTGCTGGATAAAAATGGCAACAAAATGTCAAAGCGCTTGGGCAATGCTGTAGATCCATTCGAAACAATAGAAAAGTATGGTTCAGACCCACTAAGATGGTACATGATAACAAATGCTGCTCCATGGGACAACCTTAAGTTTGATATAGAAGGAGTGGAAGAGGCGCGACGCAAATATTTTGGAACGCTCTACAACACATATTCTTTCTTTACGCTTTATGCTAATGTTGATAACTTCAGCGGAAAAGAACCAGAGATAGCACTCAATAAAAGACCCGAAATTGATAGATGGGTTATATCGTTACTGAATTCATTGGTAAAAGAAGTTGACGAAGCTTACACAAACTACGAACCTATGCGCGCAGGACGTGCCATAGCTAGTTTTGTAAACGATAACCTGAGCAACTGGTATGTTAGATTAAACAGAAAACGCTTTTGGGGTGGTGGCATGACAGATGATAAACTATCTGCCTACCAAACGCTCTATAAGTGTTTACTAACAGTGTCTAAACTAATGGCGCCTATAGCTCCATTCTACGCAGATAAGCTCTACCTAGATTTAATTTCTGTAACGGGTCATGAAGATTTTGAATCGGTGCATTTGACAGACTTCCCAGCCGTTGAAGAAGATGTTATAGACAAAGTATTGGAAGAGCAGATGTATTTAGCACAAACTACATCGTCAATTGTGTTAGCATTGCGCAGAAAGGTAAATATAAAAGTGCGACAACCATTGTCTCAAATAATGATTCCTTATACTGATGAGCAGCAAAAGCAAAATATAGAAGCAGTTATGTCACTTATACTAAATGAGGTGAATGTAAAAGAGCTTAACTTTGTTGATTCAACAAATGCCATACTTGTAAAACGTATTAGGCCCGACTTTAAGAAGCTTGGACCACGATACGGCAAGATAATGAAGCAATTGGCTGTTGCAATACAAGAGATGTCTCAAGAAGATATTGCAAAACTAGAAAAAGAAGGAAGTTTTAATTTAGTTGTAAATAACGAAGATGTAACAATTGACCTATCCGACACTGAAATCATATCGGAAGATATACCTGGATGGTTAGTTGCTAATCAAGATAAACTAACTGTAGCTCTTGACATCGATCTTACCGAAGACTTACTAAAAGAAGGAATAGCGAGAGAGTTTGTAAATAGAATACAGAACATACGTAAAGCACAGGATTTTGAAATTACTGACAGAATAAATATTACAATATCATCTAACAACAAACTAAATTCGGCAATTGAGGAGTTTTCTCATTACATAAAAGCACAAGTGCTAGCCGACTCACTAACTATTACTGAAGAGACCCAAGGCACAGAGATTGATGTGAATGACGAGGCTGTAACTATTAGCATAGAAAAGAATTAATGTTAAATATGCTAATCATAACACGATTATTGCTAAATTTGCACTAGTACAAATATTATTAATACAATGAATTACAAAAACATGGATGCATGGTTTGAGTAACACAATAAAACATTATTATTATGAAAGAAAAAACAAGATATTCAGATGCTGAGCTAGAAGAGTTCAAAGATATTATACTTAAAAAAATTGAAGCTGCAAAAGGTGAGTTTGAAAATTTGCGAGCTACAGTTATGAATGCTAACGAGAACGATACTGAAGATACTTCACCAACATTTAAAAACATGGAGGAGGGAGCATCTACCCTCTCTAAGGAAGATGCAGGACGTTTGGCTCAACGACAGATGAAGTTTATACAAAACTTGCAAGCTGCCCTAATTCGTATCGAAAACAAAACTTATGGTGTATGTCGCGAAACAGATAAATTAATTCCAAAAGAGCGTTTACGTGCAGTACCACATGCTACACTAAGCATTGAAGCTAAAGAGGGACAATCAAGAAGATAGTGAGAGAAAGTATCGAAACCTATGAGAGAGAAAATCCCTAAGGGACTTATTGCAGTTTTAGTTATATTTTTTATATTGGTTATAGATCAAACCTCAAAAATATGGGTCAAAACAAACATGGCTTTGTATGACTCTATTGAGATAACAAAATGGTTCAAAATAT
>CAZBVD010000359.1:0-2296 GCA_964495235.1 uncultured Dysgonomonadaceae bacterium
AAATTTTTCCTTCAACATAAGTCATTTGTATTGACTACGAAGATAAGAAAAAATATATCAAAAACGCAAATTAATCCTCATCATGTTGCATTTGCTGCACATAAACTGCATGCTGTCTCTTCTTACGTCTTTCAACAGATGGTTTAATGAATGTTTTGCGTTTACGTAATTCTTTTACGACACCTGTTCTTTCGAACTTTCTTTTGAATCTCTTGAGAGCTCTTTCTATATTCTCGCCCTCTTTTACTGGAACAATTATCATATTTTCTTAATTTCTTGTTTTTTTAATATTCTTGAGTTATAAATTATATTGAAAACACACCTACTGTTTGGCACTATTTTCACCCTGCAACAGATAACTGATGCAGTTTTCGAGTATTATTAATATTTTATTTTACAGTATTTCCCGAATGTTCTATAACCTCCCCTCTATATTTAAGGGGGCAAAGATAAAACATTTTTTCAAATAAAAAACATATTACACAAGGGAAATACAATTTAATAGATTGATTATCTTACTTCATAGGTATTAAAAAACTTGGTCAATACCCGAGAAGCCCATAAATGCCATGGCCAGAATGCCAGCTGTTATAAGTGCAATGGGCACACCTTGCATAGCCTTTGGCACTTTGGTTAGCGCCAACTGCTCTCTTATGGTAGAGAATATAATTAAGGCCAAAGCATAACCTGCTGCAGTAGCTACAGCATAAACCATAGAAGATGCCAATGAGAAATCTTTTTGGATGACTGAAATTGCCACCCCTAAGATAACACAGTTAGTAGTAATTAAGGGCAAGAAAACACCTAATGCTTGATAAAGCGGAGGTGATACTTTTTTAATAACAATCTCAACCATCTGCACCAACGAAGCAATTACAAGTATAAATATAATTGTTTGTAAGTATTGTAGCCCAAAGGGCTCTAAAACACCTTTTTGCAATAAAAAGGTAACAAGAGTAGCAATAGTAAGTACAAAAGTAACGGCAGCACCCATGCCAATTGCAGTATCAACTTTTTTTGACACTCCTAAGAATGGACATATCCCCAAGAACTGTGCCAATACAACGTTGTTAACGAAGATAGCAACTATAATAATTCCAATGTATTCCATAAATATCTTTATCTAATGAGTTATATTTCTTAATTCACATTTTGCTCTAAAAGCAAAATAGATATACAGTTTTTTACTTGCGTTGCAGTTTATTGAAAATAGCAACCAAATAGCCCAATGCAATAAATGCACCTGGAGCAAGCACAAACAGTGTCATCCCAAAATCTTCGGGAAAGATAGCATATTCGAACATTTTGCCCGATCCCAAAAACTCGCGCATTATTCCAAGCACAGTAAGCGCAAGTGTGAAACCTAAACCAATACCTACTCCATCAAACAGCGACGAAACCACATTATTTTTAGCAGCAAATGCTTCTGCCCTACCAAGCACTATACAGTTTACAACAATAAGAGGAATAAAAATACCCAAACTATCAGCCAAAGTTGGCATATAGGCATTCATTACCATCTCCACAATTGTAACAAAGGTTGCAATCACCACAATAAATGCAGGAATACGCACCAAGTCAGGGATAAGGTTCTTCATTAATGAAATTACAATATTTGAGCACACCAACACAAACATTGTTGCCAGCCCCATACTCATACCATTGATACCCGAACTAGTGGTTGCAAGCGCCGGACACATACCCAGCAGAAGTACAAAAACTGGATTGTCTTTTATAATTCCGTTAAATAATATCTTTATATTTTTAGCCATAACTTAGTTGTCTTTTATTTCAGTTACCTCATCATCTTCTACTGCAATTGTTGCACCCGTACTTGTGTAGTTTTCACTTTCGGTGTAAGCATCATATGCCCTTCTCACAGCTTGCAAAAATGCGCGCGATGTAATTGTTGATGCACTTATACCATCAATATCGCCCCCATCGTTTGAAACCTCAAACTTAGTAGTCTCAGGGTTTTTACCAATAATAGAGCTATTTGCTTCAGATTGTTTCATCTCAAAGCCAAAGAGCTTCTCAATCAAACTAAGTGATTGCACTTGTGGTTTAAACCAATCTTCCATTTGAGACCCCAAGCCAGGTGTTTCGGCATGCGATAAAACAGCATACTCATAAACAGTGTTTTGAGTATCAAACCCCACTATTACTTGAATATCGCCAGAGAAACCTTCTCTTGAATAACTGTTTACCGCAAAACCAACAATCTCATCTCCCATTTTTGCGGGATATACAAGCAGAGAGTCTCCACCATCAGATGCAACTTTGTATGCTTCTTCTA
>CAZBVD010000360.1:0-2291 GCA_964495235.1 uncultured Dysgonomonadaceae bacterium
CCTGGTCCTAATGGAAAGTCTTTGAATGACAGAGTGCTTAGTTGTATTTTAGAAGATGAGGACAGTGGAGAGGTTTGGATAGGCACAAACGATAATGGTATCAACGTATATAACCCAATAACAAATCGTTTTAGGTTTATTAATAAAGATAACAACTCTGTTTTAGCCTCTAATAATATTAAGGTGTTTCTTAACTCAAAAAACAATAAACACATATACGTTGGCATTCACGGTGGAGGTTTATTACGGATGAATAAAAACACTGGAGATGCTACAAGGATAAAACTGCCTAGCGAAAATGTTTATGCATTGTCCTATGGTTTAAATAACGATGTTTGGATAGGTACTTTGGAAGGACTGTTTTGTTATAATGAAATTACTGGCGAAGTGATGCAGATTGAACAACATAATCCTAACGCCGCTGAAGTGTATTATTTAAAGAAAGACTCAAAAAATCGTTTGTGGATTGGAGGTGAAAAATCATTATCTGTTTATTCGTTATTAAATAATTATTTTGAAAAAGATATATCAAAACAATTTGATATGCTTGATGCAAATAGGACTGTTAACTGTATAGTTGAGGATGCGGAGAATACAATATGGATAGGTACATATGTTGGACTCAGCTTTTACGATGAAGAAAAAGGGCGTTTCGAAATTTACTCAAAAGAGAATGGGCTTTCTAATAACGTAGTATATGGCATAATCGATGACTCAAATGGTAGTTTGTGGATTAGTACTAATAATGGGTTAAACGTTCTAAACCCTAAGACTAATGAAATACATCAATATTTAGGTGTAGATGGGTTGCCTTTTAATCAGTTTAATCGCTATTCATTCTGTAAAGCTAAAAACGGATTATTCTATTTTGGTGGAGTTAATGGTTTAATTACATTTTACCCTGAATCTTTAAAGAATAATTCTATTACGTTACAGCCACGTATATCAAAAATACAGATTTCGAATAAAGAAGTTACTCCTTTTGACAATACAGGCGTTTTGCAAAATGATATTTTAGATACCGATGAAATAAAATTAAAACGAACACAGTCAAATATAGGCCTTGAAATTGTTGTTTCTAATTACTTATCAGGCAAGCATAATCTTTTTGCTTATAAGTTAGAAGGTTTTGATGATGAATGGATATATACATCTGACAATAGGTTTGTTACTTATTCTAATATCCCGCCAGGTAAATACACTTTTCTTTTAAAAGCAGCTAATAACAATGGCATTTGGAGTGATAAGATTACACAATTAGGAATAACAGTTTTGCCATATTGGTGGGAAACATGGTGGGCTATAGCTGTTTTCTATGCTATTGCATTGGTGTTAATGTATATCTTTTATCGCTTTATGCGACAAAAGCATCTATTAAAACAGCAAGTGGAAATAGACCTTATTGAGCGAGAGAAAATGAAAGAAGTAAATCAAATGAAAATGCGTTTCTTTATCAATGTTTCTCATGAATTTAAAACCCCACTCTCCTTAATTATTTCTCCTATACAAGAGGTGATTGAAAGAAATCAAGACAAGTGGATAGCATCACAATTGAATATAGTGTATAAAAATGCTAGTAAGCTATTACATCTTGTTAATCAATTAATGGATTATAGACGAACAGAGCTTGGTGTTTTTGAATTGAACGTAGCTCAAACTATTCCTGAAAAGTTGGTTTATAATACATATATGCTTTTTGAGCGGTTGGCACAGAAGAAAAACATAGAATATAATTTTGAAAACGAAATTGGAGATAAACACTTTCTAATAGACTCAAATTATTTTGAGATGATTCTTAGTAACCTGCTTTCTAATGCTTTCAAGTTTACACCTCAAAATGGAACAATAACAGTGCGTGTAAAGGAGAATGTAGATAATTTAATCTTAGAAGTTGAAGATAATGGGTGTGGTATTCAAAAGGATAAGCAGGCTTTAATTTTTGACAGGTATTATCAAATTGAAAGTTCAGATATAGGAACAGGTATTGGATTATCTCTTGTGAAAAAACTTGTGGAGCAACATCATGGTACTATTGCTGTAAAGAGTGAGGAGAATGTTGGTTCTACTTTTACGGTTTTGTTTCCTAAAAAGAACAAGGCATATGACAAAACAATAATTAGAGATAGAGGATTAGTACCTGCTAGTAAAGATAGCCATATTGCTCACTTTAACAGTGTTGAAGATTCAGACAATGACTTGGATAGTATAGACGATAAAGATAAACTGATTTTATTAGTTGAAGATGATGAGGATATATTAAATTATCTCTCCAATCGACTTTCGGAAAGATA
>CAZBVD010000361.1:0-2274 GCA_964495235.1 uncultured Dysgonomonadaceae bacterium
TGCGGTTCAAACAACTTATGCCCTACACCAGGGAACACAGTTATATTATCTGCACCAAAAGCATTCTTAAACTGCGTTTGGCAACTTACCACATCATCCTCAGCGCCAAAAAAGCCGTAAGTCATACGTTTATCCTCATCGGTAAAGTTAAAGCTGTTTGCCAATTCTGATATTCTATCGCTGATACCATCAAACGACTCATCAAATATCTCTGGTTGCAATGAATCTGTTACAGGATTGAAAACCGGATTGATTAAAACTCTATACATACCCGACTTTGCGTTCATTACCTCAAATGTACCAAGCGAATTACCAATAATAATGGCAGGTTTGTCTTGCTCAATAATATCATTTATCTGCTGTATGTTCTTTTCCACATCTGCCACCCTGTTAGAGAATTGGGGACTAATGAAATTAAACCTGTCAGCACATAATAGTCTCTTAATGGTTGTAGCCGTATCTCCACTACCCGACCCCATGTAGCCGTGTACATATAAAACGTTTATTTTATTTTTCATAGTTCTATTAAATTAATTTGAATTGGTTTAGGGAGTAAATTTAGCCATTAAGAATGAAGGCTGAAAAGAAATGTGTACTGCTATATAAAACAATTGTTGCTGATGATTGAGAAGAGACGACCTTGAAGAAATGGTAAATTGTTGATTAATTGTCAACGGCTCACCATTGGCGGTGGAATATGGTCTTAAATTGATAGTTAACCCCGATGAAATGTTTTTTTTAATTTCATGACTTTTGGTAGTGCTGCGCTGCTCCCGCATGAATCTTTCGTGTGGGTTTCGTAGAGATAATTACACTTTCATAGAATGACCAGCGTACAAGCACTCACCAACCACCCCGCCCTGCGGGCACCCCTCCGCTGGAGGGGAATTTGCTCACTATTGTTTATTGGTGATGTATTTGGAGACGCAAAGCATTGCGTCTCTTACCTGTTCCTTTTGAGACTATTCCCAATCTGCCATTTATACACAATCATTGTGGTAATGAAATAAAAACCTGCTTGAATCCACAACCCAATATACTCTTGATTGATTTGCTGTAGGGTAGCAGCCATAGTGTTTATTTTTATATAACCATTTATGCCAAACGTTGAGGGAAACAGATAACTAATGCTTACCCAAAATGGTCCCATACTGCTGCGGGGCCACGATGCACCCGACATAAACAAGAAAACCAGCGAGGTGAAAAGGAAAATCACAAATCCTGTTTCGCGGTTTCGTATAAAGTGAGACACTGTCATAATAAAAAAGGTAGATGCTAAAAGATACGGCACAATAAGAGCTACAACATCCATGGGGTTGCCAATATGCGGTAGGTTGAATATTTTGGGTATAAAACCCAACACATACACAGCCACAACTAAAAACCACGAGAAGTAGCACAAAGCCTTACCCACAACTACATGAAAAATGGTTCTTCCTTTGTTTGGGGGTATTAGTTTATAGAGCGAGTCTTCTTCGTGTGCAGTGCCAGTAATCATACCCACACCAAAAAATAAGGTTTGATGAATAACCAATACAAGCACCGCAGGAATCAAGAAACTGCTATAGCCCATCCCTTCGTTAAACAGAATTTCGTCGTTGTAATTAAACGGAGTTGCTGTAATTTCGGCCTCGCGCCCTGCCTTACCCATAGAGTTTAGTCGCTCTATCTTTATATCATCGTTCATATCCAACATGGCAAAGTTTACCCCCATAGCCATAGTGCGGTAATACAAGAAGCTACTCATATCGTAATAGGTAGATATTTTGGCTTGTTGCTTTTTGTGTATCTTATCGCTAAAATCGGCAGGTATAACCAATATGCCGTGTATTTGACCTTTAAAGAAAGGGTCTTTGGCCTCTTCTAGGTTGGTGAAGGTTTTGGCCACTTTTAAATCGGGGGTTGCATCAACACTTCTTATGAGTTTGCGCGACTGAGGAGTGTTTGACTCATCTACCACTGCAATAGGCATATTGCGCAGCGTATCGTTTAAATAGATAAGGTTGTAGAGAACTGGATAAAGAAAAGCCGCGCCAATAAAAATCAACATTACCCCAGAGTCTTTAAACAGACCCTTATACTCTTCCACCAAAACGGATAGAATATTCCGAAGGTGCCTGAACTTTATTTTAGATTGCTTAGAATGGCTCATAGTTTACTTTATATTTCTTAGATTACCCTACAGTGTGTTGGTTGTGATTGGTTTCATTACTGCATTTCTCAATCGCAAATAGGTGAGAAAGGGCAACAGCATAAACGCAGCCAATACTGCAA
>CAZBVD010000362.1:0-2257 GCA_964495235.1 uncultured Dysgonomonadaceae bacterium
CTCAAACATACTTCCCTTTTGCGTGAACATTTACGCCTCACACTATGTTAGAATAGAATAGCGGGCGGTTGAGATTGTATATCAGAATGTTATCTGATTTAAACTCATGGTTTACAGTCTTTTTTATTAGCCTTTCTGAATCTATTTTTTTGATGCTATAAATCTTACAGAGTTCGTCTATTGAAATCACTCAAATAAATGAAAACACTTGCTTCTCTATGAAAAAAAAGGCCAGTCACTATTACGATAGGAATGCAGCAGTGTATGATAAGGTTTTATTGCCTGTTGAGAAAACACTTTCGAAGTGGCGAAGGAGATTGTTGAAAGATGCTTATGGCGAAACACTTGAAATTGGTATTGGAACAGGCAAAAGTTTGTCTGATTATCCAAGTGGAGTATCAATAACCGGAATTGATTCTAGCGAAAACATGCTAAAGTATGCACGTAAACGTGCTAATGGATACAATCATATTGAAAAGCTTTTGATAATGGACGCTGAAGACTTGGTCTTTCCTGACAATACATTCGATACCGTTGTCTCTTCGTGTGTGTTTTGTTCGGTTCACAATCCTGTGAAAGCTTTCAGAGAGATAAAAAGGGTATGCAATAGCTCTGGCAGTATATACTTGCTTGAGCATGTGAGGAGTAAGAATAAAGTGTTAGGTAAAATAATGGATATACTCAACCCCATATCATTTAGGTTGTATGGCGACAACATAAACAGAAGAACCTATGATAATCTTATAGAGGCAGGTTTCCACCCTTCTCAAATAGAGGTTGAGAATGTATGGTGGGATGTTTGGCAAATATACCGCATCAAAAACAGCTAAATAAATAACAAAACAATTTAAATAGAAACAATATGCTTGAAGAAGGAACTCTAAATTGGGAGAAGATTTTGACAGTTATTATAGGAGTAATAATTGTTGGCTCTATCTACCTGGTGTTGCGCGCAATGAGAAGAAGCAAACGTAGAAAAACAGAGCGTGATGCAATGCTTCAAAAGAGCGATAAACAGAAGCCCTAGTTTTAGAAAACAATTATACTAAATAGAAACTATTATCACTAATAGTATTAATACTTTAAAAACAATAATATGACACACAACATTCAAAAAATTAGAGAGTACTTAGGTAACGAAGCAGACAATTTGCTAAACCATAAGTGCGAAACAGTAAGCAAGGATTTATTAACCCATCCAGGTCCTAATTATGTGGACGAAGTGTTTGGCATAAGCGACAGGAATGTGCAAGTGCTAAAAAACTTGTCGTGGCTATATAATCATGGTCGTTTGGCGGGCTCGGGATATCTATCAATACTTCCCGTAGACCAAGGTGTTGAACATACAGCTGGTGTCTCTTTTGCACCAAATCCTATTTATTTTGATCCGGAGAATATAATTAAACTGGCCATTGAAGGTGGCTGTAATGCTGTAGCAACAACATTTGGAGGATTAGCACTGCACGCCAGAAAATATGCACATAAAATTCCATTCTTAGTAAAGCTTAATCATAATCAATTATTGACCTATCCCAACACTTACGACCAAATAATGTATGGCTCGGTACAAGAAGCTTGGAATTTAGGTGCTGCCGCAGTTGGTGCAACAATTTATTTCGGTTCGGATGAGGCCGATCGTCAACTACAAGAAGTAGCACAAGCATTTGAAATAGCACATGAGCTTGGTATGGTTACTGTGTTGTGGTGTTACACACGTAACAATGCTTTTAAAGTAGGAGATAAAGATTATCATTCAGCTGCCGACCTCACAGGGCAAGCAAACTATCTGGGAGCAACTATTAAAGCAGATATTATAAAACAGAAACTACCTGAAACTAACGGTGGATTCCGCGATATCAAGTTTGCTAAAACTAATCCCGCTATGTATGATAAACTAACTACAGATCATCCAATAGACTTGTGTAGGTATCAAGTAGTGAACAACTATATGGGCAAGGTTGGTTTGATTAATTCAGGTGGAGCTTCGGGTGATAATGATTTTGCCGATGCAGCTCGCACAGCCGTTATTAATAAGAGAGCTGGAGGTACTGGACTTATTGTAGGTCGAAAATCATTTCAACGTCCAATGAAAGAAGGAGTTAAATTGTTGAACCTGATTCAAGATGTTTACCTGAATAAGGATATTGATTTGGCTTAATATATAGTCTTTAAAAGAAAACGGCAAATACTGTATTTCGACAGGCTCAACATACCACATTACTCTTGTTTTGCCTTTTTCTTATCAAACACTCAAAAA
>CAZBVD010000363.1:0-2249 GCA_964495235.1 uncultured Dysgonomonadaceae bacterium
ATAAAACTCATAAAACGCTAATAATGTGCAGTGTATACATACTGTATTGGGAAGTAAGAGAAATAATGTAACTATACGAGCAAATTACATATATTAAATATATCATAAAAAAGGTGTCTATAGATTAAAGCTATACACACCTTTTTTTTTTGATATCTTTGAATAATACAAAACTTTGTCTCAAAACAAACTACTATTTACTCATCTAAATTGTAACTTTAAGCCAACACCTTATACTAACTAAGTAAACAACCCATTGGTGCACATAAATGAAAGAACAAAAATTCAACCAGATAGTAACAGAAAACAGCGAGCTTATTAAGCGGATTTGCAGATATTACAATCAAAATACCCAAGACCAAGAAGATATGTATCAAGAGGTATTGATAAATATTTGGAGAAGCCTTGACAAGTTTCGAGGCGAATCAAAGTTGAGCACTTTTATATATCGCATTGCAGTAAATGTATCTATTTCGTATGCAAGCAAATCGTTCAAACAATCTAAACTCTATGTAAATGCAGACACAGAAAACATAAATGAAATTATAGACGAACCCCACAAAGATAAAGAGATACAAATACAACAACTACACACTGCACTGAACACGCTATCGGTAATAGACAAAGCGCTTATATCATTAGTACTTGAGGGACTTACAATGAAAGAGATAGCCAACATTATAGGCATTACAGAGCCCAATGTAAAAGTGAAGATACACCGTATTAAAACCTATCTTAAAGAAGAATTAACAAGATGAAAACAAACAATAAAACAAACAGAACAATAGACCTGCCACAATTTATCTCTAAGGTAAAAAGAAAAGATAAGATATTTAAAGTGTTGTACTTAGCAATAATAGTGCTCTACATCATTATTATAGTTGCACATCTTGCAATTATCTTTATATCAATTTATAATAACGTCCCCTTCAGAGAGTGGATAGGAGATCTTGGTACACTATTGCCTTTTCTAATTATCTATATCTATTTAAGAAAAAGATACAAAGAGTATAAACGAGCAGATTATTCACAAAACACCTATTTGGTGCTTAAAAGCATGAAGAGAAGGTATAGCTCACTCCGCCTTGAAGACTTATGGGTGTTTGCAGCATTACTTTTCTTAGGTATATCGATGGGGATAAACTCTCCAATGGGCTTCGTCTCTTTTCAGTTATATTATTGGGCAATGATGTTAGTTGCCATGCTTGGAGGTTACATTTATTGGTATATTAGAATAAAACCTTTGAGAGACAAAGCATCACAGCTAATAAAAGAACTAGAAGAGTAGATTGCTTTTAAACAAAATAGCCCAAACACAAAGAAAGCATCATTCAATATACTTGACGATGCTTTTCTTAGTAGTGAAGTGTAAAGTGTAAAATATTTGTCTTTCAATCAGCTGATTGCAAAGACTGATTGTTGTTACTATCAGAAGAGGCATAAAGCTTTAATAACATCCTTCGCAGCAATGACGACGACGGCCAAAAGTGGCGATAAAAGTTCCAGCCAGGCGAACCTTTCTTCATCAGTTTTCCATTTCTCACTACAGCCACCACCTCCGCTATTACATCATTTCGACCACATAGCTCGTCGCGATTCAAATTGGAGTCGCCACGCAGTACCAAATTATCACCCTCAATCTTCACAAGGCGATGCAATACATGATTCACACTTCCCAACTCGGCCAACAAGATTGCTCCTTTTTGAAAAGAGTGTTCATCTGTTTGCTGTAAAATCAACTCATCTCTCCCTCTTACAATAAAAGGTCGCATACTATTACTCTTAGCCAAAACATGATGCATTTTGCCTGCAGCAATATCTTCTTTCACCTTATCGAGGCTGTTTTTGTAGGATATAATATTTGAATTGTTCATATATTGCCAGTTTATTGAGTATACAGTCTACCCTAATCTCCTTTTTTATAGCACAAATACTGAAGCTATCAATCGTTATTTCAAAACCAACAACGCCCTAGTAAATCAACACTCTTTTGCCTGTTTAGTTATGTATCTATTCCACTCGTTTCATTAATCGAATCATACCATCAATGGAGGCTGTATAAGCTGTGTAAATATTACCCCCACATTGTGTGGCTACAACAACAGTTGCGCCTTTGACAGTTTTGTCTGAAACTTGTTCTACTGCACCGTATTTCGTAAATACTTTTCCACCACTGATGCCTCCTAACACCCTATTATTAGGCAAAGCCAACAATGTAGCAGGAGTCGTAAAGCTGTTGGAAAGAGGTG
>CAZBVD010000364.1:0-2239 GCA_964495235.1 uncultured Dysgonomonadaceae bacterium
CCCATTTGATGACTCAGGTGAGTAAGATAAGCTTTCTTTGGCTCAACTTTATGTATCAACTCTATTGCTTGGTCAAGCGTTTGATGCGATATGTGCTCAGTTTTTCGTAAAGCGCTTACCACCAATACGTCTAAACCCCTTAATTTTTCCAACTCTTCGTCGGAAACAGTCTTCACATCAGTAAGATAAGCAAAACCTTCTATTCTAAACCCCAAAATAGGTAGCCTATAGTGCATTACACGTATAGGTATCACCTCAATATCTTCTATCAGAAAAGGATTAGTATCAATCTCCTTGATTTTCAAGTTAGGCACTCCCGCATATTTGTTAGGCGCAAAGCAGTAAGGAATGCGCTGCATTAGCGCTTCCGAAACATTCTTTTCTGCATATATATCTATCTCTCCAAAGCGTCCAAAAGTACGCAAATCGTCCAACCCACCCACATGGTCGTAATGCTCGTGAGAAACCAGTATTCCATCTATTTTCCGAAATGGCAAATTCATCATTTGCTCCCTAAAATCAGGGGTTACATCTATAAGTACACGCTTACCGCTTGTTTCTATTAAAACAGACGAACGCAATCTTTTATCCTTACTGTTGTTAGACATACACACCTTACACTCACAGCCTATTTCGGGCACACCAGTAGATGTGCCTGTTCCTAAGAAAGTAATTTTCATATCACCACAAAACAAAAAAGCACCCTCATTTATTAATAACGAGAGTGCTTATCTTTATAATTAAAAAAATGTAGGTTTCAAATATCAATATTCTCTTTGAAGAATCCAAAGATCATTAAAAGGCACACCATAGGTTCTTCTCAAGAAATCTGTATCGCCCTTTGCAGAATACTTCTCATATATTTCTCTTCGTCGGTTTATAGCACTTTCTTTATCATCGTAGCTTGCTACAATTACACGATACATCCCTTGTTCGTTTTGAGCTAGAATAACAGAGTGACCTTCGTTTTCCATTCTCGATTTCAACGATTCAGCATTTAGCTTCACGCTCAACGATGCAATAACCACATTAAACGATTTCAATCCAGCAGCATCAGAGTTGTAAACAGGAGTAACTTTTTCTTTTCTCACCGATACCTCAACAGGCGATAATGTTCCGGCAGATTTCACAACAGTGCTAGACTCGGTTGAGGCTTGTTGCATTTCTCTTTCCTTTGCAGCTTCATACACAGATTTGTATGCACTTTGTTTAGGCTTACACGATGTGGCAATAAATGAGAGGCAAAGTAATGCCAAACTTATTTGAAATACTTTTTTCATTTGTTTATTTTTTTCGAATCGGTTAATAATTTTCTCAGTATTATTTTTATATCTAACAAAGATATAAATAAGAGTATGAAAAGAACTAATCATGGTGTGAAAATAAATTAAATACCATAGTCTTATTTCTAATCTTCATAAATAAGGGCTAATTGTTATGATTAAACTTGTATGAATTATCAATCCTTCAAATCCATCAGTTCCTTCACCGTGTTCACAGTTCTTATAATATAGGTGGTATTCCTTGCGCGTGTCATGCCCACATATAAAATGCTCTTCAATTTATTCTCTCTGCGCTTCATTTGTATTATATAATTAGATTTATCAAACCCAAAGAGAATAACATTATCAAACTGCAAACCTTCAGCATTAAAAACAGAAAGAAACAGAGGTGTAGTTGAAGTATAATCGTGCTCTCTTAAATCTTGATTAATCTCATAATAGATATGCTCCACATCATGATTTTCTAAATAAATAGAAAGCTCCGCAAATCTATTATTGTTGGGACATATAATAGCTACCCTACTATTTTCTACTCTAAGATCTTTTATTTTATCTGCTATTGCTTTAAACTCATTTTCATATTCAACATCAATAAACTTATATCCCTCTCCCAAACAGCAAGCATCATCGTCTTCTGCTAGCGTTATATCTCTCTCACTACCTGTTTCTACACATTCATCATCATCCAAAAAATAATTTCTTATCATTACCAGTTTGTCAGTCGAAAACCCATTGCTAGGATAATTTAGTTCTTTGTGAACACAATCATTTAATATAGTTTCTCTGTCAACCTTGTTATAATAGATAGCCTGTTTAAAATCGCCATAGCAAACAATTTTCTCAGATATTCTTTTTATCAACTCCCATTCTTTAGGCAAATAGTCTTGCACCTCATTCACAAGAACCAGACTATATTTTTTCTCAATCTCCTCATTCAACAAATTAGTTAATATACT
>CAZBVD010000365.1:0-2236 GCA_964495235.1 uncultured Dysgonomonadaceae bacterium
TAATAATATCTTATCCTAAATTCAATTACTAACAAACACATAATTTGTATATCATAATTGTAATCAATTACTATCAACGATAAATAAGATCTTGCAATCGAAAAGTTAATCACTACTCCCACAATTAAACTCAATGTATTCTTAAGTTTAATTACTCTTGAACAAACCATGCGATATGTTGCAGCAGTTTTATTTCTTCTTACACCTCTACAATACAATGTAGGCAACACTTCTATTGCTATATAAAATAAATATGTACAACTTGAAACAAAGTAATTTGCTGTAAATTATATTTGGGAATAGCTTCCCAGAGCTCTCAGGGAAGTATTCCCCACTTTGGAGAAATGTATCGGAGCTCATAGTATTATAAGGCCTTTTTTGGAGAAAATTACCCGGATTGGTTTGTAAGTAAAACCATAATGGGAACAAGTTTACTAAGCTCTTTGCATACTAGCTCCCTTTTTGGAGACAATTAACAGAACACTCAGATAAGTGCTACAGAGAAAGGTGGAAACACAAAAAGCTATTGGATAGTTTATACATACATCTGAGAGAATACAGTGAGCACGCCGAAAGGTTGCTCCATGAAAGGTGAGAATTAAGGCTCTCCTTTTCAAGATTCTTCCAAAGACAATTTCATTGATAAATTTGTTTTTTTACATTTCACAGCAGTGTTCTGTGAGCAACTAACGTGTCAATCAACTTTAAAATATATGTTTCTTAAGCAATAAATTACTTATACTACACTTATAAACATTCGGTAAGAGAAAAGACTTGTTATTCAATCTTTTATTGTATCTTAGTAGCACAATTGAGCTGGCTAAGCTAATAGCGCTTAGTTATCGCAAACAATACAGAGCAAAAATAATGTATTCCATATTTTAAAAAGAATAATTGGTCTCATTTTTTGCTTACGAATGAATGTGCCAATAAGAGTTGTGACATTTTGACGGATACTCACAACCCTTCTAAAAAAATAATTAAACTACTAACTCACTTAATTTTATGTTATTATGCAGAAAGTCCATTTTAGTTTTGTAAAAGACCTCAAAAACTTTGAGTTTAAAGAACTGTTTGTCAATATAGTTACAAACATTGATAATGCAAATATAGAGAATGATACTATACAAGCACTAAACACAGTCTTAAAAAGTCATATTAAACCACTGCGTAAACTTAAGAGCACTAATACCAGCCATCCGCTCACAGCAGTTTTGAACGAAAAACTAGCAACTAGAACAAAATGCTTGTCTGCATTGCGCATGGCTATTGATACTTCTTTGCTCTGGTATGTACCTGAGGTGCGTGTTGCAGCAGAAACCCTAAAACCTTGGTTGGGAAGATATAAAGAGCATCTATATCGGACCACAATATCTACACAAAGCAATGTTGTGAGAAGTATAATGAATGATAAAAACAATGATGAAAACATACAAGAAGCCATAACTTTGCTTCAACTTGATGGTTTGTTGGAAGAGATTGAAAAATTGACTAACGAAATCTCACAAACCTACCTTAAACGAAATAGCGAGATAGTACATAAAAAAAAGATAATGACTGGGCTAAGAAAGATTGCCTGCAATGATCTACAATTGCTAATGAATAGCATTAAGGTGTTTTACTCAACGACAACCAATAACGAAGAAAAAAAGAAGCTGTTTAAACTGAATAGAGAAATCAATGATGATTTTATAACTTTTAGAGCAAAACTTCTCTCACGCCGTACTAAGAGCAAAAATAAAATAGAGATAAATACAGCTGTAGAAGAGTTGATTGTTAGCAATCAGAAAGTTGCTACAACAAAAGATAACAGTAATTTGCCCATGGTAATTTATGATGGGTTAAAGATAGATGGTGAAAACGAAACATCTACTTCAAAGTCTCTAGAACAAGCTCTTGATGAAACCAGACTTGTACAAAAAACCATTGTAAAAGAAAATAACTCTAATGCAGAAAAGGGATTGAATGATATCTACTTATCAAAAAGAGATGATAAGAAAGGTGGTGGGAAGCTACGCCCTATTACTAGGAATTGATAACATATATTTAGCAAGGTGTTTCTGATTATTGATATAGTCTATCTATAAGCATTAGCGAATAAACTTTATACAAAAAAACAGGAGAAACATGAAATCTAACAATGTACTTAACGCATTACTAGGAGTAGCCATTGGTGATGCTGTTGGCGTGCCTTACGAATTTAATTCGAGAGAGAAGATGCAAGCAAATCCCGCAA
>CAZBVD010000366.1:0-2235 GCA_964495235.1 uncultured Dysgonomonadaceae bacterium
CTTGCTTTAATGCTGTGGGTTAAAAGTTTGGTTATGAATAGTTTACTGCTTAGTTACAAAGCGCATTTTCTTACACTTTATATTTGTGCAGAATAGCTTTTGGCCCTAACCGAAAGCGATACATTCTCTACAGAGTAGGTTCCGGAGGGTTATAAAAGCAACAAATCTTTTGCGGAGTAGGTTTCGCAAGGTGAGGAAAGTGGTTATGCATGCTTAAAATGAGCAAAGTTGATAAGCAAGATGCGGAAATGCTGTTGTATGGATATACTTGCTGGTGCTGCTAACCACAAAGTGGTTGAATATGAACAACCACGAGTGTAAACTGGTGGTACTCATTCTTTAACACAATACCACTTCCGTTCACAAAACAATACTAATCTACGCAATGTTATTCTTATATATATTGCATAGGACCATTTAGTTATGAATAAGAAAAAAATAATAGTTATTGGTTGTGGCTTTGGTGGTCTTCAGTTTATAAAACATCTAAAGAAAAACAGATTCGATATTCTATTGATTGACAAAGTAAATCACCATCAATTACAACCCCTATTTTATCAAGTTGCTGCATCGCAAATAGAGCCAGCTACTATCTCATTTCCGTTGCGAAGAATTTTTCAGAATCGTAAAGATGTGCGCATTCGCCTCACTACGGTAGAAGCTGTAAACGAGAAGGAGAAGTTGGTAGAAACAAAAATTGGCAAATTTGCCTACGACTATCTGATTATTGCAACGGGTGCAAAAACAAACTATTTCAACAATGAGCAAATAGAGAAAAATGCTTTGAGTTTGAAATCTACCTATCGGTCAATGAATATACGTAACAAAACACTGATGAATTTCGAGAAAATTCTATCGGATGCCGATAACGAGGGGCTCTATAATATTGTTATTGTAGGTGGCGGAGCAACGGGGGTAGAGTTGTCAGGAGCTTTTGCCGAAATGAAAAAAGTTGTGCTTCCCAAAGATTACCCCAATATTTTGGCAAGCAAGGTAAATGTATATCTGTTAGAAGGTAGCCATCACACATTATCGGCTATGAGCGGTTATGCGCAAAAGCACTCCGAGAAATATTTGCGTGAAATGGGTGTAATAGTAAAGACAGGGGTGTTTGTTGATGGATACGATGGTAAAGTGGTGACCTTGAAAGGTGGAGAAACAATAAACTCCGAAAATGTAATATGGTCTGCGGGAGTAAAAGGTAATGCAATTGGTGGAATTCCTGCCGATAAGTTATTGCCATCGGGGAGAATAAAAGTAGATAGAATAAACAAAATAGAAGCGTTGGATGGGGTGTATGCAATAGGCGATGTGGCATACATGGAGACAGAGAAATATCCTAAAGGACATCCTCAGTTGGCCAATGTTGCTATTGGACAAGGAAGGAATTTAGCTAAAAATATCAATAAAATTGAGCAAGGAAAAGACGATAAGTTGAAGCGTTACGAATACCGAAACCTGGGTACAATGGCAACTGTGGGGCGCAACAAAGCTGTGGTTGACTTGCCTTTTGTTAAGTTTAAAGGACTTTTTGCTTGGTTTGTCTGGATGTTTTTGCATCTGATGCTAATATTGAGCGTTCGCAACAAACTGGTGATATTTATTAATTGGGCTTACAACTATGTGACAAAAAACAGTTCGCTGCGTTTGATTCTTCTTGATGACAAAGAGGATGATAATGGGAAAGAGGAGTTGGGGGCCTAATTTTCCGTTTTTTTATTGTATCTTTGGAAGTAGTTGAAAATGCTGAAAAACCGAAAAACCGAACAAGCAATATTAGAAATATAAACTTCTAAATTTTTTAAAGGAAAATTATATGGAAAAGAAAAAAGATGACATGGGTATGGAAAACCCAATGGACAAAAACAAGTTGGGAGACTCAATACCTAGCAGAAACCAAACTAAAGGCCAGCATCCTGGCATAACTACTGCAGCAGGAGCTCCCGTTGCTGACAATCAAGACACTATGACTTCGGGTAAGAGAGGTCCAGTGTCGCTTCAAGATACATGGTTTTTAGAGAAAATGGCACATTTCGATCGCGAAGTGATACCTGAGCGCAGGATGCATGCAAAAGGTTCGGGTGCTTTTGGCACATTTACTGTAACGCACGATATTACCAAATACACAAAGGCAGCTATATTTTCGGAAGTGGGCAAGCAGACTAGAATGTTGGCTCGTTTCTCTACAGTAGCTGGCGAGAGAGGAGCTGCAGATGCGGAGAGAGATATTCGTGG
>CAZBVD010000367.1:0-2234 GCA_964495235.1 uncultured Dysgonomonadaceae bacterium
GTTCATTTTGGGGATGTACAGGACTAACTGGTAAAGTTATTTTTCCAATTAGCCTCAAAAAACTTAGTATTAATGCTTTTGCCGGGTGCACAGCAGTACAAGCTTTCAGATTTCCTCATGCAGATCCTATAGATTATGAAACAGAAATGATTCCTGAAAATTGTACTGTAGAAGTACCAATAAATGCATATAATAATTACATCGGAAAATGGCCAAAACATCACACTTATTTAAAATACACAACAATTGAGGCAGAAGTGCCAGGCACAAATTAATAGCGCTATTTAGCTAAAAGAAACCAACCATTGAAACATTTCAATGGTTGGTTTTTTAATTAAACGCAATACACAACAACCTGCAACATGCTACTTGTGACAATCCAACAAATTTAAATTAGATGCAAACAATAAAGAGTAATACTAGCAAAAAACACAAACCGCTTTAAAATATAATTAAAAAGACTATTTTTGTAATATGAAGCAACAATTACTTTATAAAATAGCAGGACACTGCATGCTCATTGAAACACCCAATGCAGAAGTAACAGAAAAACTAATACCATCATTTAGCCCTTTTAAGGTAGAGCATGATGGTAAAGATGACTTGCTTTTACATTTCTCGGGTAACAACCAAATATCTATTCCCAACAAAGAGCCCGATGATGTGATGATGGTAGATGGCTTGTCTTTTAAAGTGTATCACACTGCAGGCATTGTAACTGTGAGTGTAACACATAGCCACATAACACACAGCTTTAATATCTCGGCTGATAAAAAAACAGTAACTACCGATCTAACACTCACACAGCACTACGAGCACCAATTTCTAGCCTATTTTCTTAGAGCTGCTTACGGAATGGCTGCAGCCAATCATCAAACTATTAAATTACACGCATCGGTAATTGAGAAAGATGGAAAAGCGCTTGTATTTATGGGCAAAAGTGGAACGGGAAAAAGTACACACAGTAAAAACTGGCTACAATTTGTACCTAGCTGTCAACTACTAAATGACGACGAACCAATTATACGCATACATAGCGATGGATCGGTGTGGGTATATGGGGCACCTTGGAGCGGAAGCACACCTTGTTACAAGAATGCATCGGCAAGAGTTGCTGCTTTTGTACGGCTCTATCAAAACGCTCAAAACAAGTTGACACCGCTGAAAGGCGTGCATGCATTTGCCTCGCTCTATCAATCGGTTGCTATCTTGCGTTCCGACAAAGAAAACAAAGAACTAATAATTACAATAGTCAATAAGATTTTAGAACAAACACCTATTTATAGATTAGACAATCGCCCCGATCGCGAAGCTGTGAGCCTTACCGAAACACTGATGGCATAAATTAATGTTATGTTAAAAACTAAAGCTATACAAAACAACCTCTTTTTTCAGGAAATAGCCAACCGCATTGCTGAGAAAGAGCGTGTGCGTATTCGCGCTAAAGGGAACAGCATGTTGCCATTTATAAGAGACAGCAAAGATGAGATTATTCTTGAAAAGCCCAATAAACAGTCTTTTCAAAAAGGACGTTTATTATTGGTGCAACTAGAAGATGAAAGATACTTATTGCACAGAGTAAAAAAAGTAGATGGCACGCACCTTTTATTGCATGGAGATGGAAATTTATCTATCTCAGAAACTTGTACTACAGGCAATGTCATTGCCGAAGCAACCACAGTTATAAGAAATGGCAAAGAGATAGAAAAAGGAAGCTTTAGATGGAACTTGTATTGCTATTTATGGCCCCGAAACCTTTTTTTGCGCAGAGTAGGTCTTAGCATTTACAGAAGAGTGGGTAATTTAAGAGCTTAAGAGTCTATGAAACAACATTTATAAATATATACTAGCTAGGTATTAAGCATTAAAAAAAAGAAAAAAACAATTAAATAAACAATCTAAAACAGATGAAGCTAAAAGAGAACTTAACTATAAGAAAGATAGGAGACGAGTACATGATGGTCTCCGAAAGTGTTTCGGGATTAGACTACACCCGTGTTATCAGCTTAAACAAAACAGCTGCATATCTTGTGCAAGAAGTGCAGCAAAAACAGTTTACTAAAGAAGAATGGGTTGCACTACTAATAAACAAATACAATGTTGACGAAGAAAAGGCAGAAGCCGATGTGCAAGTATTGATTGATAAATTATTGAAAGAAGGATTATTTGAATAAGAAATCAATCATACGCACATTGATAGATAAATGTTAGAACACAGCAGAATACTATTTATT
>CAZBVD010000368.1:0-2231 GCA_964495235.1 uncultured Dysgonomonadaceae bacterium
TCTTCAATAGCATCAATCATTGTAATGCGTTTGTAAGGGGCTTTAAAATCTATTACTGTATTGCCCACTTTAGCTTTTGTAGTACCAAGCACCTCCATAGCTACATACTCAAGCATCTGCTCGGTAAACTCCATCATCCAGTTGTAATCTGTGTAGGCAACATAAATTTCCATCACAGTAAATTCAGGATTGTGTGTGCGGTCCATACCTTCGTTGCGGAAGTTACGCGAAAACTCATACACACCATCAAATCCACCCACAATCAAGCGTTTCAAGTACAGCTCATTGGCTATTCTTAAATAGAGTGGCATGTTTAGTGCATTGTGGTGTGTGATAAATGGGCGTGCTGCAGCACCTCCAGGTATACTTTGCAACACAGGGGTGTCGACCTCTAGGTAGCCTCTTTGGTTGAAAAAGGTACGCATGGCATTAAACATTTTAGTACGCTTCACAAAAGTGTCGCGAACGTGTTCATTTACAATCAAGTCAACATAGCGTTGACGGTAACGCATCTCGGGATCGCTAAAGGTATCGTACGACACACCATCTTTTGTTTTCACAATAGGCAGTGGTTTCAGCGATTTAGCTAATATTGTTAAGCTTTGAGCATGTATAGATATCTCGCCCATTTTTGTGCGAAACACAAAGCCAGTAATGCCAATGAAGTCACCAATATCCAATAGTTTTTTGAATACAGTGTTGTAGAGATCTTTATTTTCGTCAGGACAGATATCGTCTCGGGTAATATATACCTGAATACGGCCTTTGCTATCCATTAACTCTAGAAAAGAAGCCTTTCCCATTATGCGACGACTCATTATGCGTCCCGCAATACTCACTTGACGTTGTGGAGTAGCTTCATCATCAAATGCTTCTTTTATCTCGATAGAGTAAGCATCTACATTATATAGTGCTGCTGGATATGGTTCAATCCCCATATCTCGTAACTGCTGTAGGCTTTCACGACGGAAAACTTCCTGTTCGTTTAGTTCTAAAATATTCATTTTAAATATCTGTTTTCGTTATTTGCTAGTATAATGGATACAAAAATACAAAATATCTTGTAACTAGATAGTTGGAATCAATTGTTAATTGTTAATTGTCAGTTATTGATGTCTGAAATTGCGACATCTCTTTACAATATAGATTGCTATTCTGAAACACCCCCCCCCTTGTTTTCTATTGCTCTGTCCTGTTTCAAACTGTTTTACTTCACACAAACAGCCCAATAAAAAAGGACAACCTGCTATAGATTGTCCTTTAAAATCGTTATCCAATTTATATGTATAAGTCTGCTAAAACATTCCTTCCACAAACTCGTCAACTGTAACATTGTTCATGTATTTCTCAATTCCAGTATCAGATAATATTTTTCTAATTTGCTCGCGCTCATGTGGTGCACCCTTCAGCATATTTTCTAGCTCACTCACTTCGCGTGTATTAAAGAAATCGCCAAATATTTTCACATTCTCAATTTGCCCTTTTCTAACCTCAAGGTTTATTTCAATGTGTCCGCCCTTAGTTCTTATACCTTTTTGGAAGTTATATTTTGGCGAAGATCCAAAATTCCAATCCCATGTTCCGTATTTCTCATCAACAAGTTTTTGGATTGCAATATTATCTTCATCTGTCAACTCATACACCTTTGCATCAGCATACATAGTACGAACATGGTCAACAATACGTTTTTCAAACTCCTCAAGTGTTATCTCATGCTTTAGGTGCTCTGTAATGTTGGTAACACGGCTGCTAATAGACTTCACAGCTTTGTCACTGTACTTCAGCGGGTTCAATTTTAAGGCATTTGAAAGGTTAGGAAGTGTAGAGTTGAAAAGCAGTGTGCCGTGTTGCAATATTTTATTATTGTAAAAAGCTTTAGCATTGCCCGAAAACTTTTTACCCTCAATAGTCATATCGTTTCTACCCTCAAATTTTGCGTCAACATCCATTGCTTGCAACACATCTATAATGGGTTGGGTATATTTTCTAAAATCAGCAGTCTCATCTGCCTTCTCCTTCATTATAAAAGTGAAGTTGAGATTACCAGGGTCGTGAAATACTGCGCCACCACCCGATGTTCGTCTAATAACGGTGATGTCGTTTTCCTTTACATAGTCTACATTTATTTCGGCCAACGAGTTTTGGTGCTTACCCACAATAATGGATGGAGCATTGATATAGAGGTAAAACCAATTATCGTATTGGCTATTCATTAAGAACTCTTCTGTGGC
>CAZBVD010000369.1:0-2230 GCA_964495235.1 uncultured Dysgonomonadaceae bacterium
TAAATAACTTTTACGTTATAAGCCTTAGGCGAGCCACATCTTGTGTCTTCTTTGTTAGCCGATTAGCCAATTGAGGTGCAAAATTACAATAAATATTTAATCTTACAAAACTAATCTACCAGTATTCTCCTCAATATTCATACTATCATACACTTTACCAATGTTGTTAATGATATCAGTAGCAATAAACGTACGCGGATTAATCTCCTCGGAAGTTATATTTGCAGTCTTACCATGAATATATACGCCAAGCTGTGTTGCAGTTAATGGCTTGTAGCCTTGTGCTAAGAGCCCTGCTATAATTCCTGACAACACATCGCCGCTTCCAGCTGTTGCCAAAGCAGGAGTTCCGCTGCTATTTACATACAAATTATCGGAATTGATGATTAAACTGTGTGCTCCTTTCACAACAACAATTAAATTGTATTTGCGTGCAAATTGGCGTGTTAGTGCAATTTTCTCAAAATCATCATCCCACTCTCCTATTAAACGCGCCAACTCTCCTGGATGTGGAGTGAGTATGGTGTTGGGCCGTAAATATTCCAGCCAATGGGGATGTTTAGATAGTATATTCAAAGCATCAGCATCAATAACAAGCGGTGTGGATGTATTGCGTAGAAAATCGTGCAAGGCATGCTTTGTTTCTTCATATTGCCCCATTCCCATTCCAATGGCTATTGCAGATGGATAAATAGTGTAAGAAATAGATGATATATGCGTATCTCTATTGTCTTGTAGCACCATAGCTTCAGGAAAAGAGCTCTGAATAATAGCTGTTCCGCATTGCGGCACAAAAGCTGTAACAAGTCCACAACCACTCTTTAAAGCAGCCTTAGAGGCTAATGTAACTGCACCAATCTTACCCAAACTTCCACCAATAACTAAAGCATGACCTTGAGTGCCTTTGTGAGAGTATTTACCAATTGGCTTCAACAAACTAGCCATTTCATTGTGTGTAAGATAGTGCATATCTGTTTCTGCTTCAACAATAGCTTTTGCATTAAGTCCTATATTCACCATAGAGAGATGTCCCACAAACTGATTGTTGTGTGGAAGAAAAAGAGCCAGCTTAGGTATCTGAAAAGTTATGGTTTCTGTAGCATTAACAGCCACAGTAGTTGGTTTATCCATAAACAACCCGCTGGGGATATCAATGCTTACAACAGTTTTATGCATTGTATTGATTTTTTCAATCACATCTTTTGCCAAGCCACTTAATGGGCGCGATAATCCTGTACCAAATATTGCATCAACTATTACGTTTACATCATCAAGACAAGGAATTTCATCTACGGAAGTAATTTTAATGATCTCTATGCCTGTTTTTTTAGCCCTATCTATATTGAGCAAACAATCCTCTGAGTATTTATCACTCACTTCTACTATAAACAGCTTTACCCAATAGCCTACTATGTGTAGAAAATGAGCCACAGCTACACCATCGCCTCCATTGTTACCAGTGCCACAAAACAGGGCTACATTACTCTCTCGGATGCAGTAATTCTCTATAAAATAGTCTGCAAAAGCCGATGCAGCCATCTCCATTAACTCATGAGAGAGTATACCATTATATTCAATGGTTTTAGCATCTACTGTTCTAATTGCTTGTGAAGATAGTATTTTCATTACGCATTGTGATATTAGGTATGTAATGGTGTAAAAATAAGCATTTCTGCTATCAACAGCAAAACTTTGTGCTTAACTTTAGGTCTCCCATTGATGAGAGCATAGAGATGAAAATTGCGACAGATAGGGTAATAAAGTTTGCAATCATCATGGGTCATATTTTACAGTTCTGATATAAAAACACAACCTCAAACTTGCTTGATAAATTGAGTTTTCGTTTCTAGTTAGGAGTTTTATCTGATAATTACACTGTTTTTGCGTTGATGGGCTACAATTTCTTTCTCTTTCGACGACGAAGGATTTGATATTTATCTCATTTTTTTCAAATCCTTCGTACAAGATTCAACTTTCATAACGTAATTGTTGAATTCTGTATAGTCGGATTGGAATTTTATGACTTAGATGTTGAATCCTACACTCTCGGATTGGAATTTTATGATTTAAATGTTGAATTACACACTGTCAGATTTGACTTTCATGACGTAATTACTGAATCCTACATAGTAAGATTATGGCAAAACAAACAAAAATAATGTGTTGGAAAACATTTCCCCTCTCGTGAATGCTATTTTCAACTGTTTGAAACATTTTGCAGCCATTTCTG
>CAZBVD010000370.1:0-2229 GCA_964495235.1 uncultured Dysgonomonadaceae bacterium
TTTCTCCAAATAAGCAATAAGCTCAAGTGATTTATCTTCCACATATCTGTGATGAGTTTTCTCTATATAATCGGCCAATAGGTCTAATGGCCATGACTTAAAGTCTATTCCTGCAGAACTGCTTGCATTACCAATTGCATTTATATCATTGAGAACATTCTCAACATCAACCTCTTTTGCAGTACATGCATCGTCTATTGTTCTGTTGTCTTGACAGCAAAAGTCGATTCCATATTTCCTAAACACCGAAGCGGCGCGATAGTCTTGCGCTACTAACTCTCCTATATTTTGACTGCTTTGCACTTTCATTTTTGTTGGATTTTTTATACTTCAAGTCAACTTGAAGTAGATTTATATTCAGAATGTTTACTTTGATGCGAATATTGATTACTCCTTATCAGCTATTTCTTGTTTTATCAGTTTTATCAGATGGTCCACTTTAAAACCACCCACTTTGCTTACCATATCTAGCGTAGCAATATTCTTCATTGTTTTAAAAACAACAGGATTTGAAAGCCTTTTGTAGTCAGAAGAAAGTGTTCCTAAGAACTCTTTTATAAAAGGATATTCATTTACTAACTCTCCAATTAATGTTTTAGGCTCTATCTCAATTTGCGTCTCTGTTTTGTTAGATGTTTCCTTTAAATTCATTTTGCTTAATTTTGTGTTTGTGCCTTTATCATTACTTTTCGGTGATGCTGTATTGTCCCATGACAAGAGTCTTCTACTTCCTTTTAAACTTCTAATACGGGTTACATCTTGCATCATTTCAAACACTCCTTTAAAATTACCCTCATCGTCGCGCACAGCATTGAAAACAATATAAATAAATTTGTTCCCTTTATCAATCCAGAAGTCGGTTTGGTTTTGTTCACCTTTTCTAAAAGCATCAACTATTGCTTCAACTGTTGAAAGGCTTTCACGTGAATGGCAGATCTGAACCTCACGCCCAATTACTCCTGGACTATGAGGGAAAATGCTATGCTTAGAGTCTGTATAAAACTTCACAATATCATTCTCATCAACATATGACAAATCAACCTGCATGTGTTTGTAAATAAGATTAATCTGGTCTAACGTCAATTTTCCATTACTCACACTCAGCACCTCATCTTTAGATGAAGGTTGGGTTGTTAACCCATGCTTTGCCAACACTTCTTGTAAATCTTTCAACAAGCTATTCTTATTATCAACTTTAGGACTCTGACTCTCTGAGTGTGACGAGAGATATACTGGGGGATTTTCAATGAGACAGTATCCTATCTCATCATCTCCTTTGCGCATTTCAGCAAACTCTTTGTCGCTTAATAATTTCAATGAAGTTAGATAAAGTACCTCGCGCTCTTTTTCTAGAATATCTCGCACCAAGTGTATCACTTGCGCTTGTGCATCAATAAACTCCTTATCCTGGTCAGTTTTCAACATTTCAAATGCATCCTTTATGGCATCGCGCACCCTGTCATCAAATGTCTACATTATTCTTGATGGCCTATCGAAACCTTTGCGTTCAAGGGCCGAAAATAGTTGATGTTGCTTTCTGCTGAAATGCACATTAATTTGGCTGAGTTTTGTATAAAGGTCCAGCCATTCATTTTTAATGAACTTTGATGAAAGCTTTTGTTCTATTTCACGCAACACATTCTCTAGGGCTACAGCTTCATCAACATAAGTTTGTATGGGATGTCCTTTTGGAAGATTGAGATTGTCAACCACAAGCACATCTTTAAATACATCCAATATATCATCCATTACCTCGTCGGTAATACCAACATTGAATAAATGCTGTTCACCATAAGCAAACTCTTCTGCTGAGACACTGTCGAAATTTTCGTTCACCAGCTTTCGTGCATCAGCAAGAGTTATCTCTTTATTGAATACTTTCAATTTAATCTCTATCATCTTTTGGATGCGAGCGTTATCAATGTTGAGGTGTTTTTTCATTTCAAGGTCACCTTCAACGAATACTGTAAGCCTCTTATTATTATTATACATTTCATTTATTGCTTTTAGTTAGGAAACAGAATAATCACCTAAACGGAAGACTTCATTGAATTTATCGTTTCAGAAAAGATAAACCCTTCTCAATATCTTCAGATAAGTCAACCAATAAAGTATTCTCAAGCATTGTTTTCAAATCATCTCTAATTGTTTTGTATTGATGATGAATTACACAAGGTTTGCTTTCATTACATTGATGAAAACCCAGTCCACATTCGTTGTATATTGAAT
>CAZBVD010000371.1:0-2221 GCA_964495235.1 uncultured Dysgonomonadaceae bacterium
GTTGTTTGTGTGCTTTTAATATCCTTTTGCGGATAACTCACACTCTCTATAGTATCTCCTACTTTCACTTCTTGATTTTCACGCACAAGAATGTCATCGCTTAGAAACATGGTAAGACCTACAATTAAGCCTAAACCTATTTGAGCAACAATTTTAAATTTCCCTTTAAGCCCGTCTTTATCTTTGCGAAAAACCTTAATGTAATCATCTGAAAAACCCAATACACCCAGCCAAATAGTTGTTACAATCATCAATATGATGTAAATATTATCGAGTCGTCCAAACAAAAGAATAGGGAGAAGAATGGCTATGATAATAATAACACCTCCCATTGTAGGAGTACCCCTCTTAGAAAGCTGACCTTCGAGATCAAGGTTGCGAATAGTCTCACCAATTTGGTAAACTTGTAATTTCTGTATAATGCGACGACCAATAATGGTGGATATAAACAACGAAAACACTAATGCCATTGCCGATCGAAAAGACACATACTGCATCATTCCCGCTCCAGGAAAATCAAGCTTGTTTAGATATTGAAAAAGATAGTACAACATATCTTATAAGAAATTATTCAATCAGATTATTTTTTTTTAAATTAAGAAGCACTCCTCTACTACTTCTTTATCATCAAAATGGTGTTTAACACCATTAATATCTTGGTATGTCTCATGCCCTTTGCCAGCAATAAGCACAACATCTCCTGGCTTGGCAAGGTTGCAAGCAGTTTTTATTGCTTCTTTTCTATCAAGTATATTAAGAGTCTGTCTTTTCTGTTCGTCTGTTAGCCCTGTAAGCATATCGTTCAAAATCTCTTGCGGGTCTTCAAATCTAGGATTATCAGATGTAAGAATCACTTTATTACTTCTTTCAACAGACTCCTTTGCCATGATTGGGCGTTTAGTTTTATCTCGATTACCGCCACACCCCACTACAGTAATAATATTTCCTTCGTCAGAAAGCACCTCATGTATAGCCTCAAGCACATTCACCAATGCATCGGGGGTATGCGCATAATCAACAATAGCAGTAACATCGTTAGTTGAACGAATAGTTTGGAATCTACCCGCCACTGGCTTCAAAGTGCTAAGTGCAACAAGTATATCTTCGGTAGGCAAACCTAAAAGCTCAGCTGTTGCATAAACTGCCAATAAATTGTAGACATTAAAAACACCTACAAACTGCACAGTCAGTTCACGATCATTAATCTCTATATCGGTTCCATCGAAATGCTTCTCAAAAATGCGCGCTTTATAGTCACCCAGTTTTTTTAACGAGTAAGTGTATTGAGTAGCTTTGGTGTTTTGCAACATTACCTTGCCATTTTTATCATCTATATTTGTTAGTGCAAATGCATTTTTAGGGAGATTATCAAAAAAAAGCTTCTTCACATTTAAGTAATCGAGCATATTTTTGTGATAGTCTAAATGATCTTGACTCAAATTGGAAAACACACCACCAACAAACTGCAAATAATGCACACGATGCTGATGAATAGCATGCGAGCTCACCTCCATAAATGCATATTCGCAGCCAGCGTCCACCATTTTACGCATCAATTTGTTGAGCGATATAGTGTCTAATGTTGTCAGCGTAGTTGGATATGCCTCATCATTTATATAGTTGCAAACTGTAGAAAACAATCCAGCCGAATAACCTAATTTTCGCACCGTATTATATAAGAGTGTAGCAATAGTAGTTTTTCCGTTCGTGCCAGTTATGCCAATCAACTTTAGTTTTGATGAAGGATTGCCATACCATGTAGCAGCAATTTCGGCTAGTGCTTTTGCACTATTCTCAACTTGAATATAGGTAACGCGTTGAAAGTATTCTTCAATCATAGCTTTATCGTACACCACAACAGTTGCCCCCTGCTCAATAGCTTTTGATATATAATCGTGACCATCAGTGCATATTCCTGCAACGGCTACAAACAAAAAGCCAGACTCCACTTTACGTGAATCCGAACAAATACTCTTTACAGAAACATTCAGATTTCCATGTGTGGAAATTACCTTTGTATTTTGAAGAAGATTACTTAATTCCATTTTATTGTATATTACTTTTATCGCATTACCAGATTAATGGTTTTGCCTTTTACTATTTGCTGTCCAGGACTCACCGACTGTGAAACCACCCTACCCGAGCCTGAAACATTTACCCTCAATCCTGATTTCTCTAGCAGATACAATGCATCGCGTGCACCCATACCATAAACATTGGG
>CAZBVD010000372.1:0-2206 GCA_964495235.1 uncultured Dysgonomonadaceae bacterium
GCCTTCCAAGCTGAGGGTCGCGGGTTTGAGTCCCGTCTTTCGCTCTTATAAATCAGGTTTTAATAGCTAGTTTATTAAAACATCGAAAAGAACACCATAGAACTAATGTTTTATGGTGTTCTTTTATTTTCACAGCTCACAAACAGCACAAGATGACGGATTAATAGTAAAACAAAGTGTTTTATAAATAATCATCTTTGTAAAGCTAATGCAACTATACCTTCATACGATCATTTTATAAATCTAATCGTTTATTGTAAACTAGGTTACACTTATTATAAGCATAAACCACCTTTATCAGCTAGAATTTAATCCCCTGAGAAACCAAAATCATGAGATAAAACTCAAATCTATCACATAGGATTCAACAATCATGAGATAAAACTCAAATCCGACGCATAGGAAACGACAAACAAGCCATAAAAGTCAAATCAGAGGAGTAAGATTAGACGATCAAGGCATGAAAGACAAATCGAGCATGTAGAATTACACAATGATGTCATAAAAGTCAAATCTGCAATGGGAGATAGCAGGTGTTATGTCACGTTTTTAGATTTTCTTAGATAAAAGACCCAGAACTTCGAAGACAAAATTGGCCCTAATTGATTTTCAAATAGGACGTAGATCTTCTTTTAGAATAAAATAGTACCTTTGCGTCCGCAAATATAAAAACATTTACATGCTCTTTCCGTAAACTCATAAATAGCGGTAGTAAATAAATTAAATTTGCACTATATTTTATTATTTCAAACAAAACAACGTGTCAAAAAACAATAGCAAACCCCATTATCGAGATTTTACTTCAGGCAGTATCTCGCACCAACTCACAAAGCTAGCAGTACCCCTTATGGCTACTAGCTTTATTCAGATGGCATATAACCTTATTGACCTTGCTTGGGTAGGTCGTTTGGGTAGCGAGTCTGTTGCAGCAGTAGGCTCTATGGGCATGCTCATGTGGATGATAACTGCAATAGCTGTTTTCTCAAAAATTAGCGCAGAAGTAGCTATAGGCCAATCAATTGGAATAAAGCGGTTTGATAAAGCGGCTATTTATGCCTCTCATACCACTACCATAGCTATTATTCTTGGAATACTCTTTTTTGCAATATTCTTAGCGCAGCCACATCTTTTTGTAAGTTTTTTCAAACTGTCACCTTCTATATCTTTAGAAGCAACCAATTATCTGCGAATTATCTCCTTTAGCATCCCTATAGTATTCTTGATTCGCAATTTCTCAGGTATATACGTTGGATCAGGACGTAGTGATATACCCTTCTACTATAACGCTGCTGGACTTATCCTTAATATTATTATCGACCCATTGCTTATATTTGGCCTTGGCCCAATACCAGCTTTAGGATCTAGCGGAGCTGCATTGGCAACCACGCTATCTCAACTTGTTGTTCTTATTCTATTTATTTGGCATCTTAAGAAAAGAGAGGGTGTATTCGGATACTTCCCCTTCTTTACATCTTTAAAATTGAGCTATACAAAAATCATATTTAAGCTAGGCTTTCCAGTAGCAGCAATGAATGTGTTTTTCTCTCTTATCAATATGAGCTTAGTTCGTATAGCATCTATTCATGGTGGACACCTAGGAGTAACAAGCCAAACTACAGGAGGACAAATAGAAGGACTTACATGGAACACTACAGAGGGATTCGCTACAGCATTGGGTAGCTATGTTGCACAAAACTATGCAGCCAATAAAATAGATAGAACTAAAAAAGCTTACGCTTTTACTCTAAAGCTATTATTATCACTAGGAGTAGTGATTAGTGCAGCTTTCATATTTTATGGTGCTGAAATATTTTCAATTTTCATCCCTGAAAAAGATGCCTACATGGCTGGTGGAGATTATCTACTTATTTTAGGTTTTTCTCAAATATTTATGATGTTAGAGTTAACTACCCAAGGAATGTTCAATGGCATTGGAAGAACTGCTCCTCCAGCTATCATCAGTATGATATTTAATGCTATCAGAATTCCTCTTGCTATTTTCTTGGCAACACACATGGGAGTAAATGGAGTGTGGTGGGCAATTAGTATTACCACTATTTTTAAAGGTGTAATTTTAACTATTTGGTATCACGTGGTTCAGAAAAAAATAGAAGTTAGAAATAGATAATAGAGGTAAAGTGAAGAACGAGCTGCTTAATACCCTGGCAAGAAGAGCCCAATATCATTTACAGGGAGGTTAAACAGA
>CAZBVD010000373.1:0-2198 GCA_964495235.1 uncultured Dysgonomonadaceae bacterium
GGTGGTTTTAGGAGAGAACAAGAAGGGGTGAAAAACCATCCCAAGACAAAGGAGTTGTACAATTTACTTGAGGAGACAATAGCTGCGTTCCCAAATTATGAGCGCATCAATTTGTTGAAAAACAAACTTCCAGATATCATCAACCCTGTGTTCACTATAGAGGGTGAGAAATCATTTGCCATCTCGGCTGAGAAACAATGGAGTTTGAATTATAGAAATATCAACCAACTTAAGGTTAAACTATACCGAGTGTCCTCTCCTCTTTGGACAGAATTTAATTATTACAGTCGCAATCAATTGAAGATTGAGAAGAAGACGTTTGTCAAAGAGATAACTGTTCCCTTGAAGTCGGATGAGCCTTACACATTTCACGAAGATTCATTTATAGTGAGCATCAATGAGCCTGGAGCATATAAATTAGAGTTTGAGGCAGACGTACAATTAGACCCCGATGCTCGATCTGATTACTACTTTTCTGTTACCGATTTGGCTTCTTTTGCACGATCCACGTCTGAAACCACCCGTGAGATATTTGTGGTGAACCGCACTACTGGCAAGCCCGAAGCGAATGCAAAAGTGAATATTTATCAGCAAGCTAATGAAGATCGTGGTTCTAGACCTACATTATTGAAAACCATTCCCGTGAATAGTTCGGGATTGGCAGTGTTTGAAGGTGACACCAAAGGGTATAGATTATATTATCATGCAGAGGTATACAATGACAATGGATTGCCTTTTACAAGAATACCTTATAATTACTACCAGCGAGCAGAACCTGATGAAGAAAAGACAAAAGAAACCATCAACATCTTTACCGATAGAAGTTTGTATCGCCCAGGTCAGGTAGTTCACTTCAAAGCAATAGCTACTTCTTCAAAAGAGAATAATCATAGAGCCATAGCTAACAAAACTCTTGAGTTTAAACTGCTCAATATTTATAGCCAAGAAGTGGCAGTGCAAACATTAACTACTAACGAATTTGGCTCTGTAACAGGAGAGTTTGTGCTTCCCCAAGGATTGTTAACAGGTTCTTTTTATATTCGTACAGATGGTGCTTATGATATTATTAAAGTAGAAGAATACAAACGACCTACGTTTGATGTTGCTTTCGAAAAGATTGAAAAAACTTATAGGTTTGGAGAGGATATTACACTACGAGGTAAAGCTGAAAGTTTTTCGGGCATACAATTGCAAAATGCTAAAGTGAACTACACCATTCAACGTCGCAGAGCTTGGTTGTGGCGCTGGGGTAGTAGCCATCCTACACATTTTGATGAAGGGGTAGTAACGACTGATAGTGAGGGGGAGTTTAAAATACAATTTACCCCACAGCTATTAGATTTTGATGCTGGAGAACATGCTATTTACTTTTTTGCGGTAGAGGCAAGTATTACAGATTTGAATGGCGAAACACAAGTGGCAACATATTCTATCGCGGTAGGTACGATATCGATGGTGCTATCTATAGATATGGCCGATAAGATGGAGAAAGATTCGCCCAACGAAATAAAGATTGAGGCTAAGAACTTGGATGGAAACGACATCAAAGCAAAAGGAACTTATCAACTCTTTGCATTGGATGATAATGATTCTATTCAACAGCAAGTAGGTGAAGGCACTTTTGAGACGGGTGTTCAAACGGAGTTGAAGAGCCAACTAAAGAAAACCCCATCGGGCAAATATAGAATAAAACTGAGTGCCCAAGACGATAGGGGCAACACAGTTACTGCCGAAAAAGATGTAGTGGTTTTCTCTTATTCAGACAAGCGTCCACCCATTACTACCAACGATTGGTTGGTGATAAAAGACGCTATATTTAGTAAGACCAAACCTGCTGAGGTGATATTGGGAGTGAGTGACAGCAATGTGAATGTGCTCTATGAATTGTGGCAAGGCAACAATTTGCTTAAACGCAAATGGATACAATTAAACAGTGAGAACCGTTTGTTCACCATCCCTTATAAAGATGAATATGCAGATGGTGCGACTTTGATATTGACTTATGTAAAAGATGATAAGTTCTATACCCACAACATTGGGTTGATGCAAGAAAAAGAGAAGGCTGATTTAAACATTCAACTGGATGTGTTTAGAGATAAAATACTGCCTGGAGGCAAAGAGGAGTGGCGCATTAGTGTGACTGATGCTAAGCAACAACCCGCATTGGCTGAGGTGTTGGCTTCGATGTATGATTATTC
>CAZBVD010000374.1:0-2198 GCA_964495235.1 uncultured Dysgonomonadaceae bacterium
CAACGCGAAAAAACTCCAGAAGATATAAAACTGTCTGTACCAATTATTAAAGATATAATTAAGGCCTACAATATAGACATATTGGAAGAGGAAGGATATGAGGCAGACGATGTAGTGGGAACTATTGCCAAACGTGTCAACAAAGACGAGTTTGATGTGTATATGATGACATCCGACAAGGATTATGCACAATTAGTAGACAAACATATTTTTATGTATATACCACGAACAGGAAGTAAAGATGTTGAGATTCTTGACGACAAAAAGGTGATGGAGAAATATAATCTAACATCACCTACTCAGATGATTGATCTGTTGGGACTGATGGGCGATGCATCGGACAACATACCTGGCTGCCCTGGTGTAGGACCTAAAAGAGCAGAAACACTACTCTCTGACTTTGGAAGCATAGAAAACCTTTTAGAAAACACAGACAAATTAAAAGGAGCTGTAAAAAAGAATGTAGAAGAAAATAAAGAGCAAATTATACTCTCTAAACACCTTGTTACTATCAAAACTGATGTTCCTTTGGATGTTGATATTGAGAGGTTTGAGCGCAAACCCATCAATGAAGATGCGGTGAGAAGTATTTTTGAAGAGTTGGAGTTTAGAACCCTACTTAATAGAGTGCTGGGTGTTGAACCTGAAGCTAAGAAAGCCGTAGTAAACCAACAAGGCAGTCTGTTTGATAATCTAGTTACTGAGGAAACTGCTGATCCAGTTGAGTTATTGCCAGAAGATTTTACAGATATAAATACTCAAGAAAACAACTACACAATTGTAGACACAATAGAGGGAATAAAAGAACTCAACACAAAACTTCTTAAACAGAAATCAGTAGCATTTGACACCGAATCAACAGGCGTAGACCCATTGGCAAGCGATATAGTAGGTATCTCTTTTTCTTACAAAGAGGGAGAGGCATTTTATGTGCCCCTATCTGCTAAGAAAGAAGAGGCAACAGAGCAATTGAGTCTGCTGAAACCATTCTTGGAAAGTGAATCGATAGAAAAAATTGGACAGAATATAAAGTACGATATTTTGATGGTTAGAAACTACGACATCAAAGTGCAAGGTCCGCTATTTGACACCATGATTGCTCATTACCTGATAAATCCTGAAACAAGCCATAGCATGGACTATTTGGCCGAAACCTATTTGAAATACAGAACAGTTTCTATTGAAGAGCTTATAGGGTCGAAAGGGAAGAACCAAGGCAGTATGCGCGATGTAGATGTAGCTATTGCAGGCAAGTATGCTTGCGAAGATGCTGATATAACACTGAGGCTGAAACACATGCTAGAAAAAGAGCTAAAAGAGAATGAGTTGGATAAACTTTTCTACGAAGTAGAGTGTCCGCTTATTTATGTGTTGGCAGATATGGAGTGGACTGGAGCGAGATTGGATTTAGAAGCACTGAAAACCCTTTCATTAGATCTAACAGAAGAGCTACAAGGTTTGGAGGAGGAGTTGATAGAAATGGCTGGCGTGGAATACAATGTGAACTCTCCCAAACAAACTGGCGAGGTACTCTTTGATCACATGAAGATAACCGACAAAGCAAAGAAAACAAAGAGTGGACAATATAGCACCAGCGAAGGAGAATTAGAAAAGCTACGCAACAAACACCCTATTATTGATAAAATACTGGAGTATCGTGGAGTGAAAAAGCTTTTGAGCACGTATATTGATGCTTTTCCATTGTTAATCAATCCTCGTTCAAACAAAATACACACTTCATTTAATCAAACTGTAGCAGCAACGGGCAGATTAAGTAGCACTAATCCAAACTTGCAAAACATCCCCATAAGAGATGAGCGTGGCAGAGCTATGCGCAAAGTTTTTATACCAGATGAAGGCTGTACTTTCCTATCTGCCGACTATTCGCAAATTGAATTGCGCATTATGGCACATTTGAGCAACGACAAGCAGATGACGGAGGCTTTTAACAACGACTTGGACATTCATAGTGCAACTGCTGCCAAAATATACAAAGTGCCCTTAGAAGAGGCCACAGGCGATATGCGCGACAAAGCAAAAACGGCCAACTTTGGAATCATATATGGTATATCGGTATTTGGCTTGTCAGAACGATTGGCTATACCTCGTGGCGAAGCAAAGGAATTGATTGACGGATATTTTGAAACATACCCCGATGTTGCTAAATATATGGAGACAAGCAAAGAAAAAGCACGTGA
>CAZBVD010000375.1:0-2186 GCA_964495235.1 uncultured Dysgonomonadaceae bacterium
TTTCTTTAGAGATACTGGGCGAGCACAACAGTGCATACAACGCAGCTATTACCAAGATGGCTAACCTGTGTGCTATTGACGCTGTTAATGAAAAATCTGCAGGCGCAGCCTCCTTTATGGTTGCTACCACTGAGTTTGCAGTTCCGATAACCGACAATATTGACGTTGAAGCTGAATTGGAAAAGCTGAAAGCAGAGTTGATTTATCAAGAAGGTTTCTTGAAATCAGTAGAGAAGAAACTAAGCAACGAGCGCTTTGTGCAAAACGCAAAACCAGAGATTGTGGATAACGAACGCAAGAAACAGGCCGATGCTGAGAGCAAGATGGCTTCGCTGAAGGAGAGTATTGAGGGGTTGGAGAGTAGATAATCTTTAGAAAAACACTAAAACTATATAGAGATGTTGCAGGCAACGTCTTGTAAATAGAAGAATAAACCCCTTCTTTATCGATTTGTGATAGAGAAGGGGTTTATTGTTTTAAGAATACAAGTCTCCTTAGTGAGCAAAAATCTATCTATGTGGAGCAATGGTTGAATAATACTGATTAAACATAGCTCTTTAATTTATTGCTTTTCAATTTTTTTTAATGCCAATGAATGTGTAGATTTGTTACAACATATAAATGATAACTCTTGACTTCGAGTGTTTTTCTCTTACGTGCAACTTAGCCAAACAAAAACCTAAGGAGAAGAGTTTCAAATACGTGGTGACTCTGAAACAAATTGCATCAATATACCGACTATCATATACTTTAAAACTCATCGCAGATGACAAAAAGAAAATTGATTTCCACCACATTCCTCCGCGACCTATCCAACTTGCCTACTGCCTATTTTGCTTTGGTAATGGCAACTGGTATAGTGTCTATTGCTTCATACAACCTCAACTTTATTTATATAGCAAAAACGCTTTTCTATTTTAATATAGCGGCATATTTGTTTATGAACCTCCTTTATATTCTAAGGGTTGTTCTATATCCAAAGAATTTTATGGACGATATTAAAGACCTTGCTAAGAGTCCAGGTTTTCTAACCTATGTGGCGGGTACTTGTGTTTTGGGTACACAGTTTATTATCATTGCCAGCAACTTTGCAATTGCATCTATTCTCTTTTATATAGGCAGCTTTGCATGGTTGATACTCATCTACACAGTGTTTACGGTTTTCACAGTAAAGAAAGACAAACCTCCTATCAACAAAGCCATCAGTGGTGTGTGGTTGCTAATTATTGTATCCACACAGTCGGTATCCATTCTTGCAAGTCAATTAACGGGCCATATTCCTTTTGCCAACGATTTGGTGTCGTTCTTTGCATTGGCTATGTTTCTTTGTGGCTGTATGTTTTACATTATTATCATTACACTCATTGTCTATCGCATGTCTTTTTTTGAGATGCGCGCCGAAGAGTTTGCTCCTGCCTATTGGATTAATATGGGTGCTGTAGCTATTTCCACTTTAGCTGGCTCTTCAATAATTCTGAACGTTCAAGAGTGGTCGTTTATAGGTGAGATACTTCCTTTTCTAAAAGGATTCACGCTATTCTTCTGGGCTATAGGCACATGGTGGATTCCGCTCATTGTTATATTGGGTATATGGCGACACGTTTTTAAACAACTTCCTTTGAAATATCACCCTCAATATTGGGGCATGATATTCCCCATGGGCATGTACACTGCATGCACAATAAAATTATCGCAAGCGCTCGATCTTCCATTTTTGATGATGATACCCACCTTTTTCATTTACCTTGCACTGGTAGCTTGGACTGTTGCAGCTTTTGGTATGTTTTACTCTGTAGGTAAAGATTATCTATTTGTTAAGAAGTCCTTGTAAACCCTCTTCTTTTCTCAATTTTACATTATACCAGAAAGTCTTTTTACTTAGACGAATAAATAAAAAAAAAACTACTAGCATCCATAAATTGGTAAATAACCTTGACCTTCTTCTTAACTAAAAATGAAGGCTTTATCTTAAAAACAGGTCACTTCAACAAGTTGCAATGTTAATTCTTTTCGTATCACGATTATTTCTCCAATTTAACTTGTTTAATATTTTTGCATATTGTATATTTATTGAATATTTGCATATTCTACAATATAAACAATATGAAAAACAGGTAGCTATAGAGACTACTTCCTTTTTCAACTTAATACGCTTTTATTATGAGCCTACTCAACAAACTCATCTA
>CAZBVD010000376.1:0-2179 GCA_964495235.1 uncultured Dysgonomonadaceae bacterium
AACTTTCACTTGTTTAATACTCTAGACTGAAATAAAAACAGTCAATACACAAACTAAATAAAAAACAAAAAAGACATTATGAATAAAATGAGTCAATATGGTGTACTAATAGCGTTATTAGCATTTACACTAATGAATTGTACAAATCAGAGCAACAAAAATCAAGATGCAACAACCGACGATCAAACAGTGGTTGATATACATACATCAGAAACAGCATTAGATTGGGCAGGGGTTTACGAAGGTACAATGCCTTGTGCAGACTGCGAAGGAATTGAAACAGTGGTAGAGTTGAGAGACGACAACACTTTTACAGCAACATTTAACTACCTTGGCGAAGGAGATAAAGCACATACACAAACAAACGAAGGTACATTTACTTGGGACGAAAGTGGACAAATTGTAACACTAGTAGCACAAGACGACACCTCACAGTATAAAGTTGGTGAAAACCAAATAACTATGCTGGGTGCAGATGGAGAAGTAAATACTGGAGAATTGGCAGACTTCTATGTACTAAAGAAGAAGATGTAAACTGAATAAAAGATTACATTTACAAATACTGCGGATAACCCTAACAGGTTATCGCAAAAAAAAGGACGGAACTTTAAAGTTTCTGTCCTTTTTTTATTTTAATGAATAAGTAAAGTAATATAAAGCATTGAGCCTTTGTTATAGTGAATGAAATGAAATATCTGTTCAACCCTTGCAGAATTATTAAACACATATCTCTAGCAAGTTTGGAAAAACATTGCCTTTTAGCCCTTTGCTGAAAGCTAAAACATTTCCTCCTTCTACTTACCTACCCCACCAATTAATTCATTATTTTTGCTTTATACTTTTAAATACTAAACAACTATGAGAATGAAAAAGACTACCCTACTTACTGCCACCCTATTGCTGCTAACGGCAATCTTAACTCCCATATGAGCTTCCACTGTAATTGCTGTAGCCAAAAAGGCCAGCAAAGATGGCTCTGTAATAATTCCAAATACCGATACAGGTCCCGATTCAAGAATCAGATTAATGTCTAGACAAACACACAAAGAGAGAGAGCAAGCACCTGTATACTAGGGCATACAAGATGCCAACAGAGATGTTAACGACACGGTGTAATATTAGGTTATATACCCCAAATAGAAAGAGCTTTCAGCAATTTTCATTCTGCCTATTCACACGTGAATAAGTATCAACTAGGAATAGCCGAAAGCTCATCACTCAACGCGAAGAATTGCATTATCAATAGAAACTGGCAAATAGATAATGACCATAGAACAGGCAATGATTTTGCCCTACAACGATACAAAAGGCAAAAGATGCTGTGCGGTTTGTGGGCGATTTAATGACAACCTACGATTTCCTCCCTTCAAGCGGACCTGATGGTGAAAACATTGTTATAGCAGATAACGATGAGATATGGGCACTTGAGATTAGATGATAGCTACACAATGATACCAAACTGGAGTATTATTAAGGAGATAGATACTGAACTCACCTATTGGTCTTCTATATAGTTTTTCTAAAGAAAGATTTGAGCCAATCACATAAAAATCGATTGCTAAGGATATTATTAGAGTAAATTAGATTCTTCTAAATGAAGCAACTGCAAGAGTTGATTGTATATATAATGGCTACTCCAAGAAATGATTGGATATCCATTTGGATTGTGGCAAGAGACCTTCCCAACTTAAAAAAACATTACCCTGATTCAAAAAACACCAATAGATTAATAAAAAAACCAATAATAAACAGTACTTTTACCTAAAGCTTGAAATAATATAACCCGCATTATTCACGTTTTTAGCTTTGCATAGATGCAAAGTGGCAATCAAACTCCTAAAAACAGATCAATGCACGAAATAGAATTTCTAAAAGTAATAGTTATCATATTTGGGCTAGCCAGTCTGGTAATATTCATATTCAACAAATTGAAATTGCCTTCGGTGGTTGGATTCTTGCTTACCGGAATTATTGCAGGGCCTTATGCTTTAGGACTAATTTCTGATATTGCCATCATAGATATATTGGCAGAGATTGGTGTTATTCTGCTACTATTCATTATCGGAATGGACTTTTCGATAAAGAAGCTCATCAAAATAAAAAACATTGTATTTATTGGTGGCGTAATGCAAGTAGGCATTACAATACTAGTTGTTGTTGGCATTCTACACTTCTTCAC
>CAZBVD010000377.1:0-2168 GCA_964495235.1 uncultured Dysgonomonadaceae bacterium
GCACGTGCCTTTGGGTTCTCGTGTATATATTCAACAATAGACCAAGCTATGGATATACCATCGTATGTGCTAGTGCCACGCCCCAATTCATCAAAGAGAATGAGGCTGCGCTCCGATATATTATTCAAAATATTAGAAGCTTCGTTCATTTCCACCATAAAGGTAGATTCTCCCAACGATATATTGTCGGAAGCTCCAACACGGGTGAAAATTTTATCAACCAACCCAATCTTTGCTGAATCGGCAGGAACAAAACTTCCTACTTGTGCCATAATGGTTATAAGCGCAGTTTGACGCAGCAATGCTGACTTACCCGACATGTTTGGCCCGGTGATAATGATTATTTGCTGACTATCGTTGTCCAGATACAGATCATTGGCAATATAAGGGTCGTCGGGTGGTAATTGTGTTTCAATTACTGGGTGACGCCCTTGTTTGATGTCCAGCTCTAGCGTTTTGTTTATTTCGGGACGAATATAGTTATTGTCTTCTGCTATTTTTGCAAAAGAGTATAAGCAGTCGCATCTTGCAATTATATTTGCATTTATTTGAATGGTGGGAATATACTCTATTAGGCTTTCTACAAGCGAGTTGAATATCTCTATCTCTAGCGAATATATTCTCTCTTCAGCTCCTAGAATTTTCTCTTCATACTTTTTTAACTCCTCTGTAATATATCTTTCGGCACTCACCAGGGTTTGTTTTCTTATCCAATCTGTGGGAACTTTATCTTTGTGTGTATGACGCACCTCAATATAGTAACCAAATACATTGTTGAAACCAATTTTAAGCGATGTTATGCCTGTTTTCTCTACTTCGCGCTGTTGCATGCGTAGGAGGTGGTCTTTCCCAGAGTGGGCAATGTCGCGCAACTCATCCAACTCGCTATTTACACCTTTATTTATAAAACCTCCTTTGTTTACAAGTGCAGGAGGGTCGGGCATGAGCTCTTTCTCTATGCGGTCTCTTATAAGTGGGCAGGGGTTTAGTTTCTCGCCCATTTCTTGCAAGCTTTTATTGCTCGATGCAAGAAAAGCATCTCTAAGAGGCTCAATATTTATTAGTGCATTCTTTATGGCCGCTACTTCGCGTGGCGAAATGCGTCTTACTGCTGCTTTTGAGATTATTCGCTCTAAATCGCCAACTTGCGAAATATGTGTTTGCACTAATTTCTTTAATTCTGTTTCGCGAAAGAAATTCTCTACTACATCAAGTCTTTTCTGAATGGGCAGTTTATCTTTCAGCGGAAACATCAACCATCTGCGCATCATGCGCGATCCCATAGGAGAGATGGTTTTGTCCATAATGTTGAGAAGGCTTTTGCCATCTTCATTCATGGTGGATATGAGCTCTAAACTGCGTGCTGTAAATCTGTCGATGCGAACATATCTGTCTTCCTCAATCCTATTAATTGAAACAATATGGTCTATTTGGGTGTGATGCGTAACATCTAAATAGTGCATAATAGTTCCTGAGGCAACTATTCCTAGCGGAAGATGTGCAACACCAAAGCCTTTTAAAGTTTTGGTTTTAAAGTGTTTGAGGAGACGGTCGTTAGCTGTTTGTTCTGTAAACACCCAATCGTCTAGTTCAAAGAGGAAATAGTGCTGTCCAAACTTCTCTTCAAACTCTTTTCTTTTTCCTCGTTCAATCAATATCTCTTTAGGAGAAAAGCTTGAAAGTAGTTTGTCAATATCGTTTACAACTCCCTCGCTAGTAAGAAACTCACCTGTAGAAATATCTAGTAGCGATATGCCACACATGTTTTTTGAAAAATGTATGGCACATAAGAAGTTGTTCTCTTTGTGGTTGAGTATGTTATCATTAATAGATACTCCAGGTGTAACCAACTCGGTTATGCCTCGCTTTACCAGTGTTTTGGTTTTCTTGGGATCTTCTAATTGGTCGCATATAGCTACACGCTTTCCTGCTCTTACCAATTTAGGCAAGTATGTGTCTAATGCATGATGTGGAAACCCGGCTAACTCCACATATTGCGCAGCACCATTGGCTCTGCGGGTTAAGGTAATTCCCAAAATTTCAGATGCTATAATAGCATCTTCAGAAAAAGTTTCGTAAAAATCGCCTACACGAAAAAGCAAAATAGCATCGGGATGCTTTTTCTTAATCTCGTTGTATTGTCTCATCAAAGGGGTATCAGCGATTGG
>CAZBVD010000378.1:0-2153 GCA_964495235.1 uncultured Dysgonomonadaceae bacterium
TTTCCATAATGGCCGACATGCCAGGGCGCAAATCTTTTACAGGAGCAATGGGTGTTGCGCGCACCTCAAAAGTGCGAGCATCAAATTGGCCCGAAGCTTTTGTTGTTTTCCAGGTAGCAAAAGACGCAAGGGGTTTTATAAAGGTAATTTCAAGCGTTGCGTTTATATTCAGTGCAGGAATAGTAACTTCTATTTCGCTACCCATTTTCATGTCTTCCAGTAAATCTTCTCTCACATTAAACGAAAACCAAATATCGTTCATATCCACAATATTCATTATGGGCGAACCCGTGGCCACTAACTCTCCCGATGCAGGAAATATCTCAGACACCTCTCCTGATATGGGCGAGAGCAAAATTGTTTCGGCCATATACGCCTCCACTTCTGCTATAGCACCCTTGGCCTGCTCTACAAGAGCCGATGATGACAGCTTATCTTCTTCCTCTGCACCATTTAGCGCCATATTGTATTGCGATTTAGCACCAGCAGCTGTTGCAACGGCGGCTTTATACTGTGCCTCCACTTCGTCGCGCTTCTGCTCAGTTACTACTCCTTTTTGAAATAGACGCTCTATTCTATCATAAGACTTTTTAGCAATTTCTACACCAATCTTTGCTTTTTGCCACATTTCGTAGGCTCCTTCAATGGTTTCTGAACGTGCACCCTTATTGGCTTTTTGTAGCTGTGCCATGGCGGCAGCCTTTGCTGCATTGGCTTGAGCCAACTTGGCCCTCACCTCGGGGCTGTCTATTAGCACCAATGTATCGCCCAGGGTTACCTGCTGACCCTCTTTAGCATTGAGCTGAAGAATACGACCAGGCACTTTGCCCGAAACGCGCACCTCATTCACCTCGGCAGAACCTTGAATAACCACTGGCACTGGCTTATATACATACCAACCAATTATAAATACAATAACAACTACAGTAGCCAACCCTATTAGCGCTACTTGAAGGTTACGGTTGTTTTCATTTTCTTGTTTCATAAAAATTTATGTGTGTTTTAATTATATATCTATTTTGTATTTTGTAACATCGGCGATAGCAACGTGCCCAAAGATTTTTGCAAGTAGAGGTTATGTAACTTCACATCTATTGTAGCATCTATATCTTCAGACTTGGCAGAGAGCCATGCAGTTTGCGCCATTAGCACATCGCTTGCAGTAATTACCCCCTCGGAGAAACCCTCATTGGCATACATTAAGTTTTCCTGTGCACTCTCTACACTTTTTTTGGTTTGCATCTGTTTTTTCAAACTCTCATTTGTTTGAAGTACAGATTGATGAATCTGTAGTTCTACCTTCTCTTTTGCATCTTCCAACTCCAACGCAGCCACTACTTTATCAGCACGCGATGCGTTAAGGGTATGTATGCGTTCTCCAAAATGAAACAGAGGCACTTTGGCTACTACACCCACATTAAACATTCCCTCAAACCTTCTTACAACCCCATTAAATGCACTTGGGTTGGTTGCTAAATAACCCCCATTTAATGCTACTGAGGGTAGGAATTCTGCAAACTTCAACTTCTCTTTGGCTACCGCAATATTGGCTGCTTGGGTCAACATCTGTATCTCGGGACGCTTATTTAAAGCGTCTTCGGTGGGAATTACTTGTACCAAAGTGGGGTTTGTATCCAAATCTTCGTCTTCAAGCTTTACAATCTGGGTCAATGGTAACCCACAAACCTGATTGAGCGCCATGCGCGATAAGCTGAGTCCGTTTTCAGCTTTTATTATAGATAAGTCGGCCTCGTTCATCTTCACTTTCACTTTCAGCACATCGGCTTTAGTAGCCATTCCCTCATCAAATAGTGCGTTGATGTTGGTGTCGAGTTTAGCAACCACATTTTTCATTTCGTGTGCCAACTTCACTTTGTTTTCTAACGATACCACACGCCAGTAAGCCTCATCAACCTCAAGAATTAAATCTATCATAGCATTTTGCGAACGTGCTTGAGCTATTTTCTCACCATACCCAGCAATAGAATACATCTGCTTTATTTTGCCACCCATAAAGATAGGTTGCATAAAGTTGATACCACCAACAAACACGTGGGTAGCATCGGTCTGAAAAGCTCTTTTTGGGAGGATTGCATGATTTTTCCATTGCAAATCGCCAGGATTTGTGGTGGGGTCAAATGGTTGGCCTTTAT
>CAZBVD010000379.1:0-2149 GCA_964495235.1 uncultured Dysgonomonadaceae bacterium
TATCTATTTTCTTTATTTAGTTTAGTGCGAAATTAACAAAATATCCCGAGAATAAGGATTCTCGGGATATCTATTTTGTAAAACAACACGATGTTGTTTTTCTGTTTTCATAAAATAAAAAGCTGTTGAGCCTATTTCTTTATGTGTTTCAATATTTAATAGTTGATGGTGTATCTTAGCTTGGCTCCAAATGTAGTAGGGGTGCCTCTTTGAACTAATGGGTTTGATGTATCAGCTAAATCTTTTGCTTCAAAATAAAAAGCATTGTAAGATGTATCAAATATATTCTTAGCCCATAGTTCTAAAGCTACATTTCCTTTCTCAATAGTTACACTTGCATTTGTAAGGCCATAAAAAGATTGGTCAGAATCAGAGTCATTTGTTTCTGTCCAATAAATTTTCCCTGCTCCTGTGTATTGTATATTTGCACTTATATTATCTATCAAAGAATTGCCATTAAATGAATGACGAAAGCTACCACCTAAACTCAATGTATGACGAGGAGCAAAAGGAATCTTATTGCCTGAATAATCAATGGTGTCTTTTTCGTTTATGATTTTGTAGTCTGTGAATTTTGCATTTACAAAGCCGTAATCTGCAAAGAATGAGACTGAATTACTTGGTGCATATGCCAAGCTTAGCTCTACACCTTTGCTAGAGGATTTTCCCCCGTTAGATACTGTACGCCCACCTTCAGTCAAATGTATCAATTGAATGTTTTTTACATCTATTGCAAAAAGCGAAAAGGTTGCATTCATTTTATTGTCTAAAAGGCTAAACCTTCCACCCAATTCATAATTCCAACTAGTCTCAGGGTCATAGGACAACTGCTCTTCTAATGTTGTTTTTTTAGTCTTCTCGTCGGTTACAGCAGGGCGAGATGGTGGAGTGGTTGTACTACCACCAGGTTGTCCACCTGGTCTTCCTGCAGGCATTCCACCCATCACTTTCTTCATAAGAGATTCTTTCAAAACATCTTGCGATATTTTGGAAAAAGACTGCTCATTATATCCACCCGTTTTATACCCCTTAGAGGCTGATAGGTAAACAAATGCATTATCTTTTAAATCATACTGCAGCGCTATTTTTGGTAAAACTTTCCAAAATCCTTTAGAGAAACGTCCTGACATTAGTGTGTCGCCTTTCAAAACTATAGGAGGCATTCCTGGAGGCGCAGTTGGAGGTTTCACATTAATTCTTACTCCTTGTGTTTCAGTGTTGTAGTCAATAGCAGTGTTTTCATAATCGGCACGTATGCCAAAAGTAAGTGATAGACCTTGTGCTCCAAACAGATTATTCATAGACGATTGTTGAAAAAGGGCAATCCCTTTTGATGGTTTGCGATAAATTCCAGGTAGGTCTATTCTGTCATTAGAATATTTGATGGATGGCATTGGCATACCAGGAATATTTGGCAAAAAGCTATCAAGTTGCTCTTGCAGCTTCTCTTGCAGCATCTCCATTCCATCTTTTTTTATTGCTACAGGAGTATTTACTTTTCTATAATCATAAAACCCGAAAGCTCCAACAACCCAATTATAACGGTCTTTTTTGTCAGATTTAAATGTTATCTCCTGACTTATTGAGTGTTGATTTTGTTCTTGCAGGATAGAAAATACGGAGCGTGGAGAGTAATCCTGATCCATATACATCTCATCATTTAGATACTGGTAACCAGTATTTGAGTTTACAATAAATCCCTCGCCTTGATATTTTAAAGATAGCCCTTGAGAAAAAAGTTTGCGTTTGTATGAAGAAGGTTCATTGAAGTTTACAGCTGTTGAATCTTCGTGCATATACGGGAATGCTCCTTGCGATACATAATCAAAGACACTGAATAAGCTTGCTGTAATATTTTCAGTTGCTTCTAATTCAAACTTTAATCTACCTCCAACACTTTCATTATTATCTATTTTCTTTCCAGTGTAATTGTTGACGAAGTATCCATCGTGTTTTTTATAATAGACAGCTAGTGATGTACCAAATTTATCACTAAACTTGCTGTAATTAGACATGCGAGCTTCCATTTGACCATAATTGCCACCACCAACTTCCACTGTGCTACCTTGATAGGTGTGTGGCGACAGTGTGTAAACATTTACGATACCTCCAATAGCATTTCTGCCATATAAGGTTCCTTGTGTTCCGC
>CAZBVD010000380.1:0-2142 GCA_964495235.1 uncultured Dysgonomonadaceae bacterium
TCTATGTATGGTGATTTTGTGAAATTCCCAACTCCTAAATATAACACACAAGAACCATCTTCGGCAATCGATTTATATGCTATGGGGACATATAATTTTTCGAGAGAAACCTTTTTCGAAGTTCGTTATAAATTTAAGCGTAAAGAAAAGAATGCAAAGCTACCAGATGATAATATCACTACTGTCCTTCCCTATCAGACTCATAAACTTCGTTTTAGATACCTCAATACATTAAATAATGGATGGTATTTTAGAACTACAGTAGATTTTGCTAGTTATCAAATACTCTATTTTCCCAATGAGTTTGGCTATATGATTTCACAAAACTTTGGACACCGTGGGAATGATAAAATACATGGTGATGGGTTTATTGGATATTTCAACTCTGATAGTTATGATGCTCGTCTCTATTCATATGAACGTAATATATTGAGCACCTTTTATATGCCTTCCTTTTATGGTGAAGGTTTGCGAGCAGCGTTATCGTTGCGTTGGAATATTAAAAAGAACTTATCCTTTTCTGTAAAAGCTTCACAAACACGTTATTTTAATAGAGATGTTATTAGTTCAGGTACTGAACAGATAAATGGTAATAGTAGGACAGATGTTTTTACTTACTTAGTTTGGAAGTTTTAGGAAGTGTTGTTGTATTCTAATTAAAAAAAGCGCCTTATAAGCGCTTTTTTAATTAGAATGTCATTTGCTTTAGTAAGTAACCAAAGGCTCTAATTTTTTAGCCTGCTCAATAAAATCTGTTACTTGAGTTAGTCCTGGAACTGAGCGTGTAATTTTCTTTTCTTCCTGAACCTCTACTAGTTTTGCATGCAGATTTTCAGCATTTCTATTTCTAAGCTCTTTTACTGTGTCAACACCAGCCGCTTTTAGTAATTCAGCAAATTGCGATGCAACACCCTTGATGCGGAATAGGTCTGCCATGTTTACCCAAACTAGAATTTTGCTCTCATCAAGGCCTGACTCTTCTGCAATTTTCTTTCTTCCAGATTTAGATGCACCCTTTTCTAATAAACCTTCTACAGTTGTGATTCCTGCTTTTGCTAATTTTTCTTGGTATACTGGTCCGATACCTTCGATTTCTGTAATTTTTTTCGCCATAATTTATTTGTTTAGTTTAACATTAACGGCTAAAAGCCAAATTTTTTTCCTAAGCCTCCAAGAATTTTATCTTTTGCAGAACCTTTTAGAAGATCAGCAAAGATATCTTTTACTCCTTCTTCGTCTGTTTTTCCTTTTTTCGATGTGAAATCGCTGAATTTACTTATTATAAAAGGAATAGCAATACTCCCAATTTTATCGGCTACTCCTTTTGGCAATCCCAATTTGGATATTAAATTGTTAGCAGTGCTGTTTATTAAACTAACTGCCAACGGAGAAGAGCTTCCGCCTTTACCAAGGAGCCCTATAATGTCAGTAAGATTTCCGCTACTAACTTTATCCATCAAGCCTGACTTGAAGGTGTCTGTTACTACATTAGCAATGCCATCTAGCTTACCTTCTTCTAGTTCTGTCTTTCCTGATAGTTGGCTTACCAAACCTTCTTTTGCTGTGTTTAAAAACTGATTTAACATAGTTAAGTTGTTATTTATAAATTAATAATGTGCTTATCTTAAAATTCATAGTGTGTGTTACATCTACAAAGATCCTTTTTAAAACATTTAATCTAATGTTAAAGTTCAATTTTTAATAACGAACTTGATTAAAAATCATCTAAAAACTAATATACGAATAATTGCTTTACTTAGTGATATTTTAAGACTTAATTTCGGATTTTATCCATTTAGAGTGTACAGTTGGTTAGAACTTCTATCCAACTATTTTCACCTATGTTGTTAGTTTGTTTTAGTAAGCGACTATTTTTTTGACTATTTTTGTAAAAACAATTATTTTAATGGCAAACCCAACACCTCTATTACAAATTGATACGCTGACAAAATCGTTTGGCGCTAAAGTACTATTCGAAGATATCTCTTTTGGCATTGCACAAGGCGACCGAATTGGATTGATAGCACGCAACGGAACTGGCAAAACAACTCTATTGAATATTATTGCAGGGAAAGAACCCTACGATTCGGGCAGAGTTGTTTTCAGAAATGATATCAGAACTGCGTATCTTCCACAAGACCC
>CAZBVD010000381.1:0-2126 GCA_964495235.1 uncultured Dysgonomonadaceae bacterium
AAAAGTATAAATCACAATATATCGTAGTGAATGCCGTTTATAAAGGTATTCCCGTCAAACTCTTTTACGTTAAATATAAAAGAGCCAAAACATGGACATTGATTTTGAGCACCGACACCAAGATAAGTTTCAATCGAGCAATGGAAATCTATCAAATACGCTGGACAATTGAAGTGCTGTTCAAAGAATGCAAGCAGTATCTGAACTTGGGGAATGCTTAAAACACCAACTTCAACGGGCAAATAGCCGATACCGCACTAGCATTGACAACCTACACAATATTAAGTCTGTGTAAACGTTTTGGTAGTTATGAAACCATTGGTTTGCTATTTCGTGCCAACAAGCAGGATATGCTCGAACGAACGATTTGCGAAAGAATAATGGAAGTCATCCTCTCGCTTATTATGCAACTGTTAGAGTTTATGGCAATAGACATTGATGAGACAATGCGTTTAATCGCAGGTAACAATGAGGAGTGTGGGAAGATTACAATTATGCTTAATGCTGTAAATCAGCACTTTAATCAGGCATAAACAAAAAATAAGGCAGCGCAATAATATGCTGATTATAAATAAAATAGTAAACAACCACCTTGTTCTAAATTAGATGAAAACTAGGTGGGAAACTTGAGGTATTTATTCATCTGCTTCACTAGCAACTTTCTTTGCAGAGTTTTAGACCATACATCTCCGCTATACTGAAAGTGTATAAAGTATAATACGGAATAAGAAGAGAACCAAGATGTAAATTAAAAAATAAGTATATTATAGATTGAAAATATCTGATGACGATTGTCTGTGTAATATTGTGTTAGTTAATCTATTATATGATGTCTCTTGATTTGAAGGTGTGTATAATAAATAAGAGTAATATATGAACCAACAAACAATTTATTTTGTTTATAATAAAAACAAAGAAGAAAATAACGATTGAGTTTTAAAAACAGATTAATAATTTAATCGTAGAAAATTCTTTATTAGCTACTTGTATTTTGTCTTTTCGTTTAATCAGTTGAATAATGCTTCAAAGAACTGATTGCTCCTACAATCTCTCCTTTGATTTCCATTTTGGATGTAAACATTTCGACTATCTGTTTATTCTTTTATTCAATTGTCTTAAATCAATTTAATCAGAATTGAGATTAAGTCCTTTCAATATCTGATATGTATTAATTATAAGGTTTGTAATATAATTAAAAACTTAAGTATGAAAAAGTTGATGGTTTTATCAATGGCTTTCCTTTTTTCTATTTCTTTAGTTTTTGGACAGACTAAGGAAAAGGTTAAAGTCTTAATCGAGGCTGAGCAAAAGATTGAAGAGGAGATTAAAGAAACAAAAAAAGACCTCAAAGAAGAGGAGAAAGAGCTGAAAGTGGTGAAGAAAGAGATGAAAATGCTAGAAGGATCTAATGTGAACAAAGGAGTTAAAGATGCTTTTTACGATGACTTCGGTAACATTACTGATGTAGTATGGGAAAAGAGTGATTTATATGATGTGGCAACATTTACAAAAGATGGTAATCTTACGAAGGCATATTATAATTTTGAATCACAATTGATTGGAACGACATCTTATGTACCTTTCACTTATTTGCCTGAAATAGGACAGAAGAGAATTAAAGAGAAATACGCAGATTATGAAATTGGAAAAGTTATTTTCTACGATGATAATGAGTCTGTTGATATTGATTTCTTCATATTCGAATCACAGTTTAAACATGAGGACAACTTTTTTGTTGAACTAACAAAAGAGTCTAGTCATATTATTCTTAAGGTAGGCACTGAGGGTGATGTGCACTTATTCAAGAATATTGAGTAGTGTGAATATCAATTTTAATATAGGGAGGGCGTCTCTTATGATATAAAGGAGGACACTCCTTTATATCATTTTTTAAGATTATTCACTGTTAAGATTATTTGGAGTAATGGTTGATGTAAAAATAAAAAGCGTTGCAATAATTGTTGCCCATCCTGATGATGAATCTTTGTGGGCAGGTGGAGCAATTTTGAATCATCCGATGTGGAATTGTTTTATTGTTTCAGTTTGTAGAGGTGGCGATAAAGATCGCGCCCCCAAGTTTTACAAAGCACTGAAGATTCTTAATTCTGTTGGTATTATGGGAGATT
>CAZBVD010000382.1:0-2118 GCA_964495235.1 uncultured Dysgonomonadaceae bacterium
TCTTTGGTGTGCCATGTGTGCAAAATCTATCATTCTGTACTTGGTTAATCGTTTTCGTTCTCGTTCTTTTCCTACTGTTGTGCTTTTAGATTCGCTAGTTATAAAATACTTTTTGAAAACTTGTTCAAATATCTTTTGCCGTTTAGCTATCGTGTAGCGTTTGATTTTAAATTCCTTAGCTAGTTTCACTATATAATCATCACGTTCATCAACGCTGGTAAAGGTTCTTTCGTTTAACTTTTCATTTAATATCTCAAACACTTTCATAGTCACTTGCGTTTGATTTTGTTTCTCTTGAAAACCTTTGTGTATCGTCAATTCTGTTATAGCTTCAAACTGTTTTCTTAACTGATTGACTTCTGCGGATCTAGTGACGTATTCCAGTTCATCTAGGGCTTGCTCATAATCTAAGAACGTGACTACGTTTCTAAGCGCTCGATATTGGACACTGTTCATTGCTTCTTTCAACACTTGCCATTCAGTATGACTTTCGTTGATTGATCCTTTCATAAAATATTCTTGCTGTATCTTTGAATATATCGGCTCTTGTAAAACTTCTCGGAGATAGTCACGCTTTTCCTTATCGTCTTCAACCGATTCAAGCCCTATTTTTTCTAAGATTTTAGTGAGGTCACTATCAGAATTCAAAAAGTAGGTTTGCTCTGGAACACTTTCAACTTCTAGGACTTCAACACTTTTAGCAATCGCCTTTCTAAATGCGTAAGGGTATAAACTGTAATATCTCTCTTTGTCCTCGATTGCTTGTGTTCTTATGTGTCGCTCATCAATCTCAAACATTTTATTCTCTAATTCAATCAGTTCACTTAACAAATGTTCATCATGTTTTAAACCATGTTCAGCAAGTCGCTTTTGTTTGTATGCAAGCTCAAAGTTAAATTCTTTCGCTTCGTCTGGTCTGAATAAGCCAGCCAGCTTCTCGGCTATGCTCGGTGTAAAGTATTGAACATTCTTCTTAAATTCACTTTCGGATACGGCTTTAACTACATTCGCTGACTTCATCAAAAACTGGTAGCGATATTCTAAGTTGAAAGGTCTGTCACTTGCTCTTTCATGGTCTTTCTTTTCGTCAATCTCACTTAAAACAAATAACGGAACTATTATTTTTTCATACTGATTTCTAAAACGGTTGCTTGCTTGTCGGATCAAGTCAAGATTATAAAAATTAGCGCCCATTGAGTGATTAGGTGCAATAATCAAAACATAATCTTTTGTATTCTGAATATTGATACCGTCCACTAAAACTCTTGTACTTAAAATAACGTCTGTTTTATCATCAAACTTTTCATTTTCTAAAATTTGTTTGTATGTCGGGTTATTTTGTAGTTCTTCATCAGATGAAATAGTAGCTATTTTTTTATTTTTTGTTCTCAACGCTTGGGCTATATTTTTAATTCGATTCTTGTTGTCAACGATTGCTAGTATTTTTTTACCTCGTGCAAGTTCTTGCTCAATGATTCTTGCTGTAATGTCCTCAAAGTGCGTTGCTTTGTAATATTCCACGAATTGCAATTTGTCTGCTAACACTTTCGGCTCTTTGAGTTTGAAAGTAACTATGCTGTCGTATGCGCTGTGGTTTATTTCTGACGGTGTTCCAGTCATTCCAATAAATTTACATACACGTTCATCATCAGCAAGATTAAATAAAGAGTTAATAGCTTTTCGCCTGTAACTGTAATCGGTCGCTTCTTTATGGCTCTCGTCTATGATTATTGTTATTTCATAACCGTCTAAGTAATTACAGACTTCTTGTGCCTTGTTGTAAGTACCGATTAAAAGCCTTGTATCGTTGTTTATTGCCTTATTTACTTCTTGCTTGGTGTTTACCTTATTCGTGCCTATAATCGCTGTGTTGGTGTCGTAAAGGCGCTCTGTTTGCTCGGAAAGGGCAATCACTGGTAAAGCAATATAGATAAAACTTTTTTTGTTCTGCTTATTTAATTCTGTGCTTGCTTCAATAGCAGATCTCGTTTTTCCTGTTCCTGTTTCGCTGACTAATAAAATGCGTTTGTTTTCATTTTGTAATAATTTCAAATAACGTTCTCTGCCTATGTATTGCTCAATCATGATAGGCTTTTCAGCGTTTTCTAATTCGTGTAT
>CAZBVD010000383.1:0-2117 GCA_964495235.1 uncultured Dysgonomonadaceae bacterium
TTTTCATCGATACTGGTTGTCCACCTGCTAAGTTTACAGTAACTGCTAAACAAACGTAAGCAATATTCTCAGCACCTTTTTCTTTAATTAGGTTTTCTAGTACCTCAACATCAATATCACCCTTGAAAGGAATATCAATACTTGCATCGTGAGCTTCTTTTCTAATGATATCTACAAAGATACCACCATTCCTCTCTTGATGGTAGCGAGTTGTAGTAAAATACATGTTTCCTGGCACATATTGTCCTGGCTTGATAGCAATTTGAGAAAGTAGGTTCTCAGCACCACGTCCCTGATGAGTGGGAACGATATGTTTAAAACCAAACAGCTCTTGCACTGTAGCTTCAAGGTGTTTAAAGTTTTTGCTACCAGCATATGCCTCATCACCAATCATCATTCCGGCCCATTGCTTGTCGCTCATCGCATTTGTTCCGCTATCGGTAAGCAAATCGATGTAAACATCTTCTGAATTAATCAAAAAAGTATTGTAACCAGCTTCTTTAATTACTTCTTCACGTTCTTCACGTGAGATCATTTTAACAGTTTCAACGCTCTTAATGCGGAAAGGCTCCGCAGGATAAAATTCTTTATTCATAATAGTGTTTTTAATTTGTGGCTAGAGATTTTTTATCTTCACAAATATAAAGGAAAGCTCTCATTTTTCAAAGGTCTTGGTCATATATATTTAGCAGACAAGAAGTTAAAATGAAAAGCAAGAATATCAAAAAGACACCTTATTGCTCTTTCTACTAACAAATACTACACAGAAAAAGGAAGGAAGCCACAAAAAGAAGCAACAACAGTGTATATAGAACACCCTTTGGCATTCGATTAAACTAAAGTTAAATAGATAAGCCGGACTTTGTACGTATAAAAAACTACAAGATTAAATAGCGAGGTGGTTTTGCAAGACTACAGAAATTAGCACAATAGCTAAACAGCATTTTTCCTACTTTGCAGTACTTCTATAAAATGACAGAAGAAGGCAAAACTATTGTTATTTCTTTAAAGTTTTATTTCATCGTTTCTGTTCTTGATAACTTCTAATAGGCTCTCCATAGCTATATAGATATCTTCATGTAACTCTTCTTTTAATAACTTATAATCCATTGAACTCGTTTTTCTTATTACACCATAGCGCTTTATTTAAAAAGTAGAATGAATGGAAATAAAGAGCATGTTAGTTATATCTTCAAGTAAATAACTAACAAAATTATCGTTGTATCGAAAAACAGGTCACTCTACCATGTCTAAAAACAAACAATATTTATTAGCGTACCAAACTCTATCATGAATAAAAATAAACACTTCTTCACCTGAAAAAAAGCATCGTAAAAAGAATGATATTCTGCTTTTAATAAGTACTTAGGTTTATCATTATTTAAAAGTCGAGAATCTTCTCTATCAAGACACAGAACATTTTTTTGTAAAAACCCATGAAAATAGGATCAAAAACTTTAAGGTCTTCATAGAACTCTTCCATTGCTATCTTATCTAATTCTGATATCATAATGATGAGTTATTCCAATCTATAAGTCAAAGTTTTTCTCCAATAAATTCCTTACAAGTATTAGCAATTTTATCCAACAATGGGTATAAAGATTCATTTGGCTCACCAACAGTGCTTAATTGTCGGGTGTGAATAACTAAGCGAGGAGTCCCCTCGGTGCTTTTATGCACATTATACCATCGTGCACTTTGCCTTTTAGTTTTCTTGGAGACTTCTACCTTAAAATGAATTGTATTGAGATATTTAACTTTAAAATCCCACTCAATATTAAAGCCATATTTATATTTTTCGATGTCTATATAATGAGGCCCAACTGCTACAATCACTATGGGAAATCTTCTAAAAAAAGCTTCGTGAAACATTTTTGACCGTTTGGCTATGCTATCTCTTCTTATCTTATCAGATATTTCACCTTTTAAATAATTGCTATTTGGAAGCTGTATCTGACTAAGTTCTGTTATAAAACAACTGTCAAGAAAACCCCAATCATCTTTACCTCCTTTTGTAATCTGATCTTTATCTACTCCATTAATTAAAGAGACAAGTCTATGATAATTACGCCATGTTGCGTTAGAATTAACCTCTTTTTTCACTTTAGGTAATCCTT
>CAZBVD010000384.1:0-2114 GCA_964495235.1 uncultured Dysgonomonadaceae bacterium
CGGAAGTGAAATTAAAAATGGTAATGGTGTGTTGACCAATAAAACCAACGGAGCTTCTGCTGCAGATGACAACACAGAGGCACTGAATGGTGCAAATAGATTTGACAAGGAATCTAACAACAATGAGTAATGACAATTAAATCGCAGACTTTTATAAAGTTGATTTAACGCGCGTATAGGAGCTACTTACTCCGTGTATGTGTTACTTTAGAAGAAGAGAGCTACCCTACTATGCTTTGACGGGCATGGTGTTCGCGAGGAGGGTGGGTCTCTTCTTGTTTTTATTTTAATGTAACCAAAGCTTCCAGCTTTGAGCCAGGTCAATAAATGTAATCAAAGCTTCAAGCTTTGAGCTAGGTCAATACAGTTACTAAAACACATTACTCGCATACTCACTTTTCAATATCAACGTACAAAGCGAACTTTAGTTACAAATCTTCTGCTCACTCTTAAACAAAAAAAAGCATTCAAACTTAATTGAATACTTTTCTATATCTATGTGGTGGGTTTTTAACTAAAAATTCAGATACTGCTTACATTCTTTCTTTGAACAGCACTTCAATTGTCCAACGTGTTTGGTAGATTTCCATTGCTCGATTGAAACTTAGGCTAGTGTCTGTGCGCAAAATAAATGTCTATGTTTTTGCTCTTTTATATTTAACGTAAAAAAGTTTGACAGGAATGCCTTTATAAACGGCATTCACTACAATGTACTGTGATTTATACTTTCTACTGCACTTATAGATAGATTAACCCATAAAGCGCACTTAGTAAACATGAATGGAGAATCTTATAGGATAAAAGAAACCAAGAAGATGATGGAATGCACTTTTTGAAGGTGGAAAAGTTGAGTACTAAAAAAAAGTGAGAAATATTATGGATATATAAAAATAAACGCTTTCTTTGTTATACAATTTTTATGGAAAAAAAGAATAGAGTAAGTTTATTCACCACGCTTGCACATTATACTTCTTAAAATCAAATACTTGCAACACCAAGAATTTGCATAGAGAAACAAGTGTATTCTAACCTGCTTTATTTATTATAACCATAATCAAATTGTTATTATAAAATAAATAGATTCATTGGAATAGTTAAACACTCAAAATATTTTGAGATTCAACTTTTGTAAACCGAGAAATAAATACACAATTTTTAAAGAATTAAATTTATGAAAAAAACTCACGTACAGAAATTCATTGTTTTGTTCTTACTTTATCTTTTTGTTTTTGGACATTCATTGCAAGCGAATGCACAAATAGATAATGGGAAACAAATAACGATGGAGTTTAAAAATGAAGGATTACCTTCTATTTTTAATCGATTAGAAAAAGTATCCAACTATCAGGTGCTTTTTAACTTAGAAGATGTTAGTTCGTACACCTCTACAGGAAAAGTGGTAAATGCGAGTATTAATGACGCTTTAAAAGCAATCATTGCAAAGCATCCATTAGACTATAAAATAGATGGTAAGCGCATTAATATTACAACAAAGGATTCACCTAATGTAATCAAAGAAATTAAAGGAAATCTGTTATGCGAAAATGATGGCTTACCTATTATTAGTGCTACCATTCTTATTGATGGAACAAATATTGCAACTATCACTGATATTGATGGAAACTTCGAACTAAAGAATGTTCCAAAGGATAGTAAGATTATGGTTTCGTATGTAGGCATGAAAACCAGATGGTTTACTCCATCGGCTAAAATGTCTATAAGCTTGGCCGATGACACACAAGCTTTGGATGAAGTTGTAGTAACAGGTATATTCCAACGTAAAAAAGCAGGTTTTACTGGATCATCGGTAACGATACAAGGCGACGACCTAAAAAAATACAATACCACAAATGTATCTAAAGCATTGGCAGCTGTAGCACCAGGATTTCGCATTATGGATGATGTGATGAATGGTTCTAACCCCAATAGCATACCCGACATGAGGATGCGCGGACAGGCCAATATGCCTTCAGGCACGTCATCAGCAGATGTACTTGCTTTGCAAGGTGAATATCAGACCTATCCAAATCAACCTTTAATAATTATGGATGGCTTTGAAATTACAGCTCAAGCAATGGTTGACCTTGACCCAGACCGTGTATCATCTATTACTT
>CAZBVD010000385.1:0-2112 GCA_964495235.1 uncultured Dysgonomonadaceae bacterium
TTTAAAAAGTCTATCATTATTACTTAATTAAACCTTCAAGAAATGGAACAACTTCGTCTTGCCATGGTAAACGATATTGTGCAGCAGCTGAAAAATCACCTATTTTAATTGAAATACCATAGTCGGGTAATGCACGAAACATGTCATCGTCAGTTGTATCATCGCCAATGGCTAATACAAAATCATAAGTGTTTTGTTTAAGTAATCGTTCTACTTCGCTTCCTTTGTGATAGTCTGGCGATTTTATTTCCACTATTTTGTTGCCCCGCATAATTTGCAAATTGTTGCGGGTCACAGGACCCATCAATTCGTTTACCATCTGATTTTCGCGCATTTCTGCTAGCCAAATATCGGAATTTCTGTAGTGCCAGACTAAAGCAGTCTCTTTCATTTCAAGCTCTGAGCGTGGAGTTTTGTCTATCGTCCGATTTATAATATCGAGTATTTCATCGTCCCAAACTGGTTTTTCTTTCATGTTTTGTTTCCATTCGCCATCGGCTTTGTAAAATGCTCCATGTTCGGCAGCCAAGTCAATTTCGATACCTTCGAACCATTTATCCAATATTTTGTGATTGCGACCACTGTTTATAACAACTTTGTTTTTCTGGTCGCTCACCAAGTTCCTAATTAGTTGTAAGGTTCTTTCAGTAGGAATAGCATCCTCAGGTTTTTTTACAAATGCCGATAGTGTGCCATCGTAGTCAAGAATAATCAATCTGCTGTTAGCTTTGTCATAATCTTTTTTGATGAAACTGAGTTTGTTTTGAGTGATTAGCTTTTTGTTGATAATTGCGTTTTGACTCTTTATTGACTCTAATTCACCAACAAAATCTCCTGCCCATTTGTTTACTGTATGCGTAGAGATACGTTTTTTCATTCTCTCCAGGCGTCTCATTTTTTCATCATTGTTCATTGTGAGAGCCTGATAAATGGCTTTTTCTATTTCCTCAGTATCATTAGGGTTGATAATTATTGCATCGGTTAGTTCAATAGCAGCACCAGCCATTTCACTAAGTATAAGCACACCTGGATTGGAGTGTTTAGTGGCAATGTATTCTTTGGCAACTAGATTCATACCATCGCGTAAAGGACTCACAAGAGCTACGTCTGCGGTGTGATACATAGCTATGAGTTCCTCAAACTCGAAGCTTCTATAGAAATAATGGACAGGTGTCCAGCCAAGTTTAGAATACTCACCATTGATATTACCAATCATTTCATCTATTTTAATTTTTAGATCGGCATACATATCTACTTGGTCACGTGAAGGAACAACTATCATTACTAACGAAACTTTGCCTAAATATTCAGGGTGATTCTCCAAGAATTGAGAGAATCCAATAAGTCTATGCAGTATCCCCTTGCTATAGTCTAGTCGGTCAACCGACAAGATGATGGAATGATCACCAATATGTTTGCGGAGTTCTGCAACTTTTACTTTTGTTTCGGGTTTTAGAACAGTGTCGTGATAATGGTCGTAATTAATTCCCATAGGGAAAGTATCGACATGAACAACTCTGTCGCTCAATTGTATTTCGTCTAAGCTGCTTTCTAATTGAAGCACTCTGTAGATAGCACTAATGAAGTGACGCATATAGTCGTGTGTATGAAAACCTATAAGGTCGGCCCCCAGAAGTCCGTTTAATACAGCTTCTCTTTTGGGTAACACTCTAAAAAGCTCGTAAGATGGAAATGGAATGTGGTGAAAATAGCCAATGCTTACTTTGCTCTTTTGCTCTCTGATTAATGCAGGTAAAAGCATAAGTTGATAGTCTTGCACCCAAATAATGTCTTCGTCATTAATAAGTGGAAATGCAGCTTCTGCAAAAAGTTTGTTTACATCTTGATAGGCTTCCCAATATTCAGCTTTATAGTCGATGTAGGAGTAGAAATAGTGACACAAAGGCCAGATTGTACTGTTGCTATAGCCTTCGTAATATAGTTCAATCTGCTCTTCGCTAAGAAAAACAGGGTAGAAGTTGTATTTATTGAGGCGCTTGGTAATCTCTTTCTTCTCGTTTTCGTCGTCTGTGTATATTCCAGGCCAACCAATCCAAATTTTCTCAGCTTCAGTTTCTAGCGAACCTAACCCAGTAGCTAATCCACCCTCAC
>CAZBVD010000386.1:0-2108 GCA_964495235.1 uncultured Dysgonomonadaceae bacterium
AAACGGTTATTTCGCCCATAGTGTCTAAACCTCTAAAATCTACTAAAATAACGTTTACAATATTTCGTCCGTTAGCTTGTAGAAAGCTGTTTTGAACAAAGTATTCTTTCAACAATGGATTGATTTCTGTCTGTTGCACCCAAAGCAGTAAAAAAGACATGGTGAGTCCGAAAATCAAAGCGGGTATAATACGTTTGACAGCCATAGTTTTAGAAATATCGACAAATAGCGGCAATTTATTAAGTATAAGCACAAATAATACAACTGATAGGGTTTCAACTAAGAATTGGGTCATAGCTACATCGGGCGCACCAAAGAATAGAAAAATAAGAGCAGTGCTATAGCCAACTAAGCCCATGGAGATAATTACAGTAAGTCGTGATTTAGACACAACAAGTCTCCACAGTGCTATGAGCATTATAACAACAATGAGCACTTCTTGCAAACGAAAACCAACTGATGATTGAAACAAATCGGTTAGTGGTACATCAAAATTGCCAAAACCAATTACCAAGAAGACTAATGCTACAAAAGACATAGCGATAATAACCAGGTAGTTTCTTAAATATCCTGATTGAAAGAAACGGGTTTGTGAACTAGAAACCCTTAACAGGACAGGGATAAATTGATTGTAGATAGCTTCGGGGCCAAATAGATTATTTAGATTGAAGCGTTTGGCAAATGCTCTTATTTTATGGCGAATGAGATATACACCCCACCCTGCCGCTATTGTGAGCAAGCTTAAACCAAATATAAGGTTGAAACCATGCCAAAGCATTAGTTCTAATACACTATCAACTTTTAATGCCACATTGGATGTGTGGTGTAAAAGCGGTTGCGCAAGTTGTTTGGCAAATAAACCTCCTATTAATCCTAAGAGTGAAGCAACCAATGGGCCAAACAACATACCTAATGGTGCTTCTTTTATTTTGATGGGGGTTTTAACCTCTTTGCCAAAAAATATTTTATAACCTATCTCAATGGATAAAGCTACAAATAAAACACTGGCTACAAAAGTAGCAGCAAGTGTAAGATATTTCAACATTGGGCTTTCAGCAGTAGCATTATATAACAACTCTTTGGCAACAAAGCCAAAGAATGGTAATACTCCTGCCATTGACATGGCGGCCAATGCTGCTGCTATAAATGTAAAAGGCATTTTCTTGCGTAATCCAGATAGCTCACTCACATCGCGTGTGCCCGTTTGGTGGTCTATATTACCCACTACCATAAAAAGTGTGCCTTTGTAGAGAGCGTGTGCCAAAACAAAAATCATGGCTGCTTGTACAGCTATTGTACTGCCAATACCAAGAAGCATAACCATTATACCAAGGGCACTAACTGTGGTGTATGCAAGTATCTTCTTTAAATCTGTGTGCATAATGGCTTTTGATGCGCCATAAACCATGGTGAAACCTCCAATAATAGGAAGCAGAACATGCCACAAAGGGAGACCATTGAAAATTGGAGAGATGCGTGCCAATAAAAATATTCCTGCTTTTACCATGGTGGTTGAGTGCAGGTATGCACTTACTGGGGCGGGTGCTTCCATGGCATTGGGTAGCCAAAAATGAAATGGAAACTGCGCCGATTTGGTGAAAGCACCAATGGCTAGCAATATAAAAATGATATTTGCTTTTGGACTTAACAACACAAGATTGGGGTTGCTCATTAACTCATCGAAGCGGAATGTGCCAGCTTCGTTGCCAATTAAGATTACGCCAGCTAGCATAAACAAACCTCCCATTACGGTTACTAACATGGCCTGCAGGGCCGAGTCGCGTGACTTTTCTTTGTCGTGATAATAGCCAATAAGTAGGTATGAACTTAAGCTTGTGAGTTCCCAAAAAACGAACATCATTAAAAGCGATCCCGACATAACTAGCCCAACCATTGCGCCCATAAAAAGAGATAAGAACACAAAAAAGCGTGGTCGGTTTTTATCGTCTGCCAAATAAGAATTGGCATATATATGAATGAAAATGCCAAAGCCTGTTATGAGCATTAAAAAGAAAACGCTGAGACCATCAAGTCTGAAAATCAGATCGAGGCCAAAACTTTCAACCCATGTTATAGTTTCTTGAAACACTGCTCCATCTACAATGCTC
>CAZBVD010000387.1:0-2096 GCA_964495235.1 uncultured Dysgonomonadaceae bacterium
AACAACATGTACTGTAATTTCGACACACCAGGTGCGTGATTTGGAAAACCTTATAGATCCTATTATTATTTTGGACAACCAAGCTGTGCTACTTAATGCATCGCTTGAGCGGATATCGGAAAAACTACATTTTAGTATGGAAACTGTGGCTCCTGAAGATGCGCTGTATGCAGAGCCTACGCTGGGTGGCATATTGTGTGTGACTGAGAATAAGGGCTATGGCGAGAGCCGTGTGAACCTAGAGGGACTATTTAACACTACGATGGTGCACAGAAATAGAATTTCGGAACTTTTTAAACAAGCATAATAGTATGACAAACAATACATTTAAATTGGATAGATTCTCCAACGTGATTGGAAGAACGTTTAAACAAAACAAGAAGGTAGGGCTTACCTCTATTTTGGTCTTTGTAGGAGTACCTTTGCTGTTGTTTCTTTTCAACCTAATGGGATTGAAGCCGACTAGTACAGCTGCTCGTGGTCTGTTTTTTAGACAAATAGTAACATTCGTATTTATGTTATCTCCGTTTATCTATTTCTACAACGTAAACCATCCCAAAAAGGGTTTAAACGAAGTGATGCTCCCTGCATCGGTGTTGGAGAAGTATTTGAATATGATGCTCTTTTGTATGATTATTGTACCGCTAACGGCTATTGTGTTGTACGGAGGAATGGATAGTCTTATTGCGCTTATTTTCCCACAATACTTTAAAGGCTTTGCAATAAGAGAATTTATGAAGCTATTTACAGATTGGAATGGTTTACTTACCATATTCTTAGTAATGCAGGGTGTGTTTTTCTTTAATGTACTGTTTAGCAGTAGAAAGGCTCTGAAATCGATAGGTGCTTATATGCTAATAAGTATTGTAGCAACTATACTAATATCTACTGTAACTATTATTGCTAACAATAGTACAGTTGCTTTTGACTCATACACTAGAGGTGATAGAGGTTACTTTGAAATATTTAAGGGTGATCATTTTTTAATGATTTTCATTCAGTTGAATAAAATATTTATGAAGATAGCTCTACCCATAGGACTTATGATTGGGTCGTATTTTATTTTGAAAAATAAACGCTATTGATATGAAATTTGAAGACCATAAACCAATCTACTTGCAGATATCAGACACTATTTGCGAAAAGATTATCAACAATGAGTATGCAGAAGATGATCGAATTCCGTCGGTTCGCGAAATGGGTGCCTTGCTAGGAGTAAACCCCAACACTATAATGCGTAGCTACGAGTATTTGAAATCGATAGAGGTGATTTACGATAAACGTGGTGTGGGCTTTTTTATTGCTCCTAAAGCAAAAAGGATTGTGAAAAAGATCTACAAAGAAGATTTTATTGAAAAAGAGGTTCCTACGCTTATAAAGAAGATGAAGTTGCTAGATATTGAGATAGACGACCTGAAGAAGCGGCTGGAAGATAGTTGGGAGGATGAGTAGTGAGGGCACTGCGGCTACCAGTCAGCACCTGCCCATAAAAATAAGAATGCTGAATGGTCAAACAACGCTGTCACTCCGTTTCGGAATGACAAGGGTATTAAACCATTGGCATCATTGACAATTAACCATTAATTAATTAATTAATAATTACCTAACATCCTTCTCCACCCGCTTGGCCTTCTCCAAACTACCACCTTGCGCCTCGGGTAGTTTTCTATACAGCCCTGCCAATTCTTTCAAAGTCTCTTGATTGTTGGGCGATTGTTTAATAAGCTTTTCGAGCTCGTCTTTGCGGTCTGTAAGCTCTTTTAGTTCGTTTACAACATTGCCCTTCCAAAGCTTTGTGCCATTCATGAAGGCAGCTCGTGCAATGGCGTGGGCGCCAACGGGATTGGTAAGCAGAATGAGTAGAATAATAATAAACGACTTAATAGATAGACCAGGTCTGTTGAAAAATATGGCCAGCCCAATGAGCAACAAAAACAGCCCCAATGTTGCAGCTTTGGTTATGGCCGACATACGTAGGTAGAAATCGGGGAAACGAATAATTCCGATAGCGGAAATGAGCATTAAAGCTGTACCCGTTATGATTAAGAATATGCTGAGTATTTCTTGAAAAGGCATCATTTGTTTCTTTTAGTTAG
>CAZBVD010000388.1:0-2094 GCA_964495235.1 uncultured Dysgonomonadaceae bacterium
GAGGAATGAGACTGACGGTGTTTTTCATATTTAACAATGTAAATCGCACAAAATCAACTTCAGGGTGTTATATTTGTAAACCATTTACAAAAAATGACCATGCAATGATAATAAACTTTTCGATACAGAATTTTGGTCCAATAAAAGATAAACAGACTTTATCTTTTGAAGCCGACAAGTCGATTCACTTAGAAGATGCCTACATAATAAATTTAGGCAAGATAAGGTTACTAAAGCTTGCATTGATATACGGCGCCAATGCATCGGGCAAAACTACTATTTTACAGGCACTCGACTTCTTGAGAGAACTGGTTTTATATCCCGAAGACATGAAAACTGACATGTTGGATTTTGAGCCTTTTCTATTTGATGCTAATACTCCTAATGAACCCTCTATTTTATCTATTGAGTTTTTTCAAAAAGGGGTAAAGTATAGCTATGAGGTTGAATTTATCAAAAAAGCTATTGTAAGAGAAGAGTTGTATTTTTACAATGCCAAGAATGATATTGTTCGTAAAGCTAATCTATATAAAAGAACTACCCATATGACAAATCAGTTTACAGAGATTGCATTTGGTAGTACTATAAAAATAGATAAGTCTTTTGAGAAGATTTTGGCGGCAAATACTTTATGGAATAATACTGTTTTGGGTGGTTTCCTTAAAACAAACATCGACTTCAAAGAACTACAAAATGTAGTTGAGTGGTTTAAATCATATCTAAGTCCAATGATTAAAACTAGAACTATTTTGGATGAATATGTTACTACGAAAATTAATTCAGGAACAATTCAAAAGAATGAAGTGATAGAGATTTTAAAAAAAGCCGATTTTCATATTTCCGACATCAAATTATATGAAGAAGAAGCTGTATTGCCAGATTCTATTTTTGAGTTTTTGAAAAAGGAGGCCGAAGAGAGAAATAGTAAAAGAGGCAGTAAAGCAAAAGCTATAGATATAAAACAAAAAATTACTACTATTAATTTAGAGTTTGAACATACTGTAAATGAAAACAAATACACATTGCGATTTGATGCTGAATCTAACGGAACAAAAAGATATTATGGTCTTGCTGGTTTGTTGACACAGCTATTAACTGAACCAGCATTACTTTCTATTGATGAATTAGAATCATCGTTACATCCCGATTTATATGAGCACTTTTTAATAACATATTTGATGAATTCAAAAGAATCGCAAATAATTGCAACAACGCATTATAGAGATATTTTGAACAATAAAAATATATTCCGAAATGATGCAATTTGGTTTACCGAAAAAAATGAAAACTGTGCTACGGAACTTTATTCATTGGCAGATTTTGACAGTTCTGTAATACGCGATACTTCAAATGTGCTAAATGCTTATAAAAGCGGAAAGCTAGGAGCGACTCCAAATACTGGTGATTATTATATTGAAACTGAAAAGTAGCTTATGAGACGTTCAAGGGGGTTAAGTGCAAGGATACCTACTATTGGATTTGTAGTAGAGGCCGATACAGAACTATGGTATTTGCAAATGCTCAAAAAACATGAAGAGATAAATAATAATATTCGAATTAATATAAAACCTGAAATACCACAAAAAAACAACCTTAAGGTACAATATCAACAGGTGTGTGAATTGGCAGAAGTAAATAAAATAGTTTTTTGGATACTAGACTTCGACACAATTTTGAAAGAGACAAGAGAATGTAAAAAAGGTGATAAGAGACCTTTGACAAGTTTCTTAGAATATAGAAAACTTCTTTTAAAAGAGTTTGAAAATGTGAGGGTGATAGTAAACAATCCATGTTTGGAATATTGGCATTTACTACATTTTACAAAAAATCAAAGGTTTTATTCACAATGTAATGATGCAAGAAGAGCATTGGAAAAGAAATTGCCTGGTTATGAGAAAACACAACGCTATTATAAAAAGCCAAACAATGATATCTACACGAGACTTAAACCATATTTGAAAGATGCAATTGCTAATGCAGCAGCTTTTGGTGGCTTTGATGTTGATGAACCAGAAAGAGCTATGTGTGAGATGAATGTTTTATTTATGATTGAAGAATTGAAGCATTGTAGAGAGTAATTTTATAGTTGTGGAT
>CAZBVD010000389.1:0-2089 GCA_964495235.1 uncultured Dysgonomonadaceae bacterium
TCTGCTCAGGATTTTCACCTGATTCCCTCTTCGTCATCTATATTGAACAATATATCTGAACCATTGCAACTGCAAAGATAAGTATTAATTTTATGAATTTGAAAGATGATTGGTTAAATATTTTTTCAGTTTCTCGAAAAGTCAATTTTTTAAATGGTAATTTTCATAAATAAAGATTGCCTAGCAAGCTGTTTAATTCTCTTGGCTTTGCTAGGGAATTTCATAAATAAGGAGAGCAAATATTGCTTCCGAGTGTTATTTAGTACTATCTCACAATAAAGATGTTTTCTTGAACCTTGGAAACCTATAAACTGATCAAGTTTGTACTTTTGCACCCTGTAAAAGCATTTTCCTTAACAATATCTGGCTTTTGTAGCCTGCAGAACTATTTCCTCCAACAATTTTTGACTTCCGTGGCTTACATAACCATTTCCCTTAATAGGTTTTGGCTTGCGTAGGGTACAGTCTACAATAAATGCAAACGGGTAAATAGGTGTGTTCATCTAAATTACTCTTTTAGCAAATAGCTGATTTAAATAGCAGCTAAGCTATGAATGTACTAACAAATACAAAAAAAAGACAGTTGCACCGTCTTGAAAACTTATGCAACTGTCACCTATTAATTACACCTTCTTTTTAGTTCTGAATCTTGTGGTTGGTTTTTTTATGCCTATGCACAATACATTTATTCTGTTTTATTTAAAACGACCACTCATCCGAAGTTCTAGCTTGGGGCTTTACACTAGTTTTAATTTTTTTATCTGTTCTGTTTTGTACGCCTGGTCCTTGATAGTATTTCAAAGCTTCGGGCATATGTTCCTGAATTTTGGCAATTCTATTCTGATCGCTTGGGTGAGTACTCATAAACTCTGCAGTTGAGCCACCGCTAGCTTGAGCCATTCTTTTCCAAAAATCAACAGCAACGTGTGGATCGTATCCTGCCATCGCCATGAATATTAGACCCAGTTCGTCGGCTTCATATTCATGTTTGCGTGCATAGGGAAGCATAACGCCCAACTCGCCACCTAATCCAAAAACTAAACCTCCAATTTGTTGTGCTGCTGCATTATTACCAAGTAATCCTCCCGCAATCTGCCCCCCATATTGCAGTGCTATTTGTTGGCTAATGCGTTCATTGGCATGTTTGCCAACAGCATGTGCAATTTCGTGACCTATCACAATGGCCAGTCCAGCCTCGTCTCTTGTAATAGGGAGCAACCCTTCGTACACCACAATTTTGCCTCCGGGCATACAAAATGCATTCACATCACCACTTTTTACTAAATTGAACTCCCAGCTGAAGTTTTTTAATTCAGATTCGTAACCATTATTTCTGTAAAAAGTTTCAACTGCAGTTGCAATTCTTCTTCCCACACGTTCCACCATTTGTGCGTTGTTTGTATTTCTCACAACAGGTGCATTTCTCATAAAATCTTGATATTGCTGAAAGCTCAAGGTCAATACTTCTTGATCAGGAACTAGCAATAGTTGTTTTCGACCTGTAATAGGTACACTTCCACAAGACTGCAATAGCAATGTCAAAACAGTAATAACCAGTGTCTGTTTAATTGTTTTGTAAGTACGTTTTTTAATAATTGATGTTGTCATAATTTTGAATTTGTATTTTTTTTGCAAAGGTAATATTAAAAACTTAAATATGATTTTCTATATATCTTAAACAAAAAAGGAGCCAAGAGGTTTAGTTAAACCAATTATATTAATGTGTGAATAGGACTTTATAGCCACTATCTCGTTTGCATATCACGTGAAAAATAAATACCTTTGAACGATTTTTATAACTATACTTATCCCAAATATATGAAAAACAAACTATTTGGAGTTCAATTTATATCATATATATTTGTTTTTCAATAATAAAACTATATGTCCTCTAAAGATTTAGGTAAGGATGGAATCGAGAATATCGATAATGCATCCGAAAAAGATACAAATAAACAAAACCAAGAGCGCAAAGTTACAAGCGGCTCAAAGTTTGCACAAAAAATTAGCGACGATGCTCCGTTGAATTTAACTAAGATGTATCAAGACTGGTTTCTTGACTATGCTTCTTATGTTATTTTGGAACGTG
>CAZBVD010000390.1:0-2089 GCA_964495235.1 uncultured Dysgonomonadaceae bacterium
GTTTCGCCAAATATTAATTTTGTGTTGGGTTTGATTGCTGCTTGAACCTCTTCGTCAGTTGCATTGGGCGATACGAATGTAACTTCGATGCCCATTTTTTTCATGGTAACAGCAAACAAATTGTGGGTACCTCCGTAAAGTGCACTGCATGCAATGAAATGATCGCCTGCTTCACAAATATTGAAAACAGCAAAGAAGTTTGCGGCCTGACCGCTACTTGTTAGCATAGCTGCAACACCGCCTTCAAGGGCGCATATCTTTTGGGCAGTAAAATCATTGGTTGGGTTTTGCAGACGGGTATAAAAATAGCCAGAGGTTTTTAAATCGAAAAGGTCTTGCATTTCTTTGCTGTTTTCGTATTTAAAAGTTGTGCTCTGATATATTGGTAGTTGGCAAGGCTCTCCAGTTTTGGGTTGCCATCCACTTCTAACGCATTTTGTATTTAAATTCCACTTTTCTTGACTCATAATCTTTTATATTTTAAATTTAATCTTGTTCATATTCACGTTGCAAAATTAGAACATATAGAATAAACACACAACTATTTTTTGAAATAGGGATATATATTCTTTCATTGTAATATTGTGTAGTTTATATATCTAGCAGAGGTAAAATAGTATTGCCTTTTATAGATTATTTTTCTAGTGTAAATTTGTTGTAACAGAATAGGTGCATATAATTATAGCATTCTTGGAATATAGAACAACCTATACAACTTTATAAAGAATAAATATATGTATTACTTCTATTTAAAAGATATTTACTCTATATTTGTAATTAATACTAGTTAAGTAAACTATAAAGTAAGTCATGACAAAATTAGACGAAACAGACAAAAAGTTGTTAGAACTATTACAAGAAAACTCAAAATTCACCACTAAAGAATTGGCTGCTAAAGTAAATCTTTCAGCTACTCCTGTTTTTGAGAGAATTAAGCATCTTGAGCAAAATGGTTATATAGAGAAATATACAGCTATACTTAATCCAGAGAAAATTCATAATGGTTTTAGTGTATATTGCAATATTCGATTAAAGAAACATAGCCAAGAGTATATGTTAAACTTCATTGCCGCAATAAAAGAGATAAAAGAAATTACGGAGTGCTATAATGTGTCGGGGGATTATGATTTTATGCTTAAAATTTATGCGCAAGACATGAAACACTATCAACTGTTTGTGCAAGAAAAGCTGGGTGTTATAGATAGTATAGGCAGCCTTCATAGTATTTTTGTTTTGAAAGAAGTGAAACAAACTTTCTCTCTGCCAATCTATTAAGCTGTTTTATATTGTAGTGCACTCTGCGTACCAGACCCCGCATTTCATACGGGGCTATTCATGTTTGACCCTTATCAGGGTCGGTAGATACCTGTTATTATTGAGATAAAATTGCATCTGATTCTTTAAATACGGAGATTATTACAATTCACCGTTTACTGCTCACCCCTCACTATTACCCATAGCTGAAGATTTATTTTAAACCCTTCAAGAATTTTTTAAACTTAGAAGTATTGTAATTGGACATACCCTTATGGGTTAATACCAACTGCCCCTTGGCATTAATGACATAAGTAGTGGGAACGGTGGACGATTGGTACATAGCTGGTCGGCGACTTTGAAGTGTGTAAATGGGAAGGTTGTAACCTTTGCGGTTATTGAAAGCTTTGGCTGTTTCAAAATCATCATCAAGCGAAACCATTACAAAAGCAACATCATTACCCATTTCTTTGTATAGTTTGTTTATGTTGGGCATTTCGGCAATACAGGGTGGACACCATGTAGCCCACATATTTAAAAATATAACTTTGCCTTTAAATTCTGCCAAAGAGATGGTTTTTCCATCTTCATCCATCAAGTTGAGATTGAAATCTGCAGGAATAGAGGCTGATGTTGCTGTTATATCGGTTTCATCTTGGTCTACGGTTTCTTTCTTTGGAGTGATTAGGCCTGTAGCAAGAATACCCCGTTGGACAAAACCTATAACCTCTGTGTGCAAACCTGTTGCATATAGCGTTAAAGCCACTATGGCAATAATTCCGTATTCGATTAACGTTCTTTTTGTGCTTTTCTTTTTCTTCTTTTTGTCCATTTT
>CAZBVD010000391.1:0-2089 GCA_964495235.1 uncultured Dysgonomonadaceae bacterium
ATAAAGTGCAAGCAATACGACACGTATTTTCACCTAGCATAAGCTTTAGTTATCGTCCTGACTTTGGGGCTTCCCGCTACAACTATTACGAAACTTATAGTTACAAAAATCAATATGGCGAAGATGTTGAATATACTTATTCTCCCTACGGAAGTATGATGTTTGGAGCACCTTCGCAAGGTAAACAAGGAAATATTGGATTCGACTTTAAAAACAACATAGAAATGAAGGTTCGCTCAGAAAGCGACACTACAGGATACAAAAAAATAAGCCTTATAGACGACTTAGGTGTAAATTTCAGCTACAATATGATGGCCGACTCTATGAAGTGGAGCATGATAAACAGCAACATGCGCCTGAAACTATCAAAATCATACACGCTAAGTCTCAATGCAACATGGGACCCTTATATGTATGAAGTAAACGAAAGCGGACGCCCCATACATGTTGATAAATTAAGGATACTGAACGGAAAGGGATTTGGTCGTTTATACAGCACAGGAACATCGTTTGCCTACTCTGTCAATCAAGATACTTTCAGCAAACTGTTTGGCAAAAAGGGTGATAGCAAAGATGAAGGCAAGGATGACAATTCTGTCATTGACAACAATAGAATTGATGATGGCACCTTAGGCAGCACCCCCGACTTTGATGATTTGGTAAATGATTCTCAAAGTGTTTTCTCTAAAGATAAACCAGATTCAGAAGAATACGACAAATATGGATATATGAAACCTGGAGTTACATGGAATTTATCGTTTAACTACTCGCTTAGATATGGATATGGGGATTTCGACTTCGATAAACTAGAATACAAAGGAAAGCTAACGCATAGCTTAGGTATAAGCGGAGCGTTGCAACCAACCAAGAATTGGAACTTTACATTCAATACTGATTATAACTTTGATTTGAAAAAACTCACCTATGTAAACTGCACCCTCACACGCGACTTGCATTGTTGGAGCATGTCGGCTAGCTTCATACCTATTGGGCCATACAAATCATACAACTTTATTATCAGAGCTAAATCTTCTCTTCTACAAGATCTAAAATACGAACAACGCAGTTCTCAATATGAGAATATGGAGTGGTACTAAGTAAAGTATTCTCTTATTTATATCAATTATATCCTTATGTATAGAGCAACTACCCTATTTCCTCCTATTTTTATTAGATAATCATCTTACTTGTGCATATATTGCTCAAAACAAAGGGCAATGTTGTGACACTCTGTATCATTTACCCTCAAAAAAATAGTCAATGTGTTTCGGAATAGTGCTATGTAAAGATGCGAAGGACTATTGTAAAATCAGAACAATGCTATGCAGCGTTGCGAAGCACAATTCTGAAGCAAATTGTGTGTGTTTTGCTATAAATAAAGCATATTGCATACAAAGGATGTCTGTTATTAACCTATAAACAAACCCTTAGTAAGCGAAACTGCAACAATTTGCTAAACAATACCTACTTTTATATGTTCAACTGACAGATTTATCAATAAAAACACCTCTTTTTTATGAATTACGAAATTGAACGCAAGTTTTTAGTTACTGGTGATTACAAATCGCATGCTTATACTCATTATCGGATAGTGCAAGGCTATCTTTCGTCTGTTCCAGAACGTGTAGTACGCATCCGAATACAGGATGATACAGCTTATCTCACCATCAAAAGTACAATCAAAGACAGTGAGTTCACACGCTACGAATGGGAAAAAGAAATTCCTGTAAAAGATGCCGAAGATATGCTTAAGTTTTGCAAAAGAGAGATTATTGAGAAGACGCGCTATTTAGTAAAGATAGGCTCTCATGTGTTTGAAGTAGATGAGTTTTACGGAAGCAACCAAGGTCTTGTGATAGCCGAGATAGAATTAGAATCGGAAGACGAGGTGTTTGAAAAGCCAAGTTGGTTGGGAGAAGAGGTAACAAGCGATAATAGATACTACAATTCTATGTTGGTGAAGACACCCTATAGTAAATGGGAGAAATAGCAAATTTAGACTAACTCCTACTCCTCAACTTACTCCACCTACAAAACATAGCGTCCATAATATCTATGAACATAAAGAGTAGCGACCCTATGATGGAGA
>CAZBVD010000392.1:0-2088 GCA_964495235.1 uncultured Dysgonomonadaceae bacterium
ACCACTCCTGGTATCTCTTGAATTCTATTGTTTAATAAATCCATTAGATGTTCGTTGTCGCGTGCATACAGTTTCACAAGAAGGGTGTATGGGCCAGTCGTAAAATGACATTCGGTTACCTCTGGAATCTTCTCAAATTCAGGAATTGCTTCTTTATACATAGAACCTCTCTCCAGCTTTACACCAATATAAGCATTAGTTAAAAACCCGAGAACTTTTGGATTTACATGATATCCAGATCCAGTGATAACCTCGTTTTCAATCATACGCTGTACGCGTTGATGAATAGCAGCTCTTGACACATTGCATTGTTCGGCTACATCTCGAAATGGAATACGCGCATTACGTGAGATTATATCTAAAATCTGTCTGTCTAACTTGTCTATTTTCTCCATTATCTTTTGTTTTTTATTTATATCCCAAAAATAACACTTTTCTTGTTAATATTTACATTCTGTCTTGTTTTTTTATCACAAAGTGCAAAAATGTTATTAAGAAGTGCTGTAAAGGACATTTTTTAGACAGAATAACCTTAATTGTCGCAACCTAATAAATAGGAAGCATAATTTACATCTGTCATTGTTGTAACCTTTATATTGGCATCTTCACCTTCAATCAATTTCACATTCACCCCGTTATTTTCAGCAACCGTTGCGTCGTCGGTAAATTGTGGGTTGAAATCTACTTCATAAGCTTTTTTTATAAGATGAGCAGGGAATACTTGGGGTGTTTGCACAATCTTTACTCTTGACCTGTCAAGAGGTTGATGAGAATTTGCTTTCAACTCGCGTAAACTATTCTTTTCATCCACAACGGGTATCACGCCACACTGCTCTTGTTTTGCTTTATTGTAACATTGCGCTATCAGCTCTTTCGTCACAAACGGACGAGCAGCATCATGAATGCCTACAACTTTATCATTTGACACTGCTGCTAATCCTCTTTTCACAGAATGGAAACGAGTGTTGCCACCAACCACTAACTCACATGCAATATTAAAGTTGTACTCTTTGCACAACTCAGCCCACAAAGTAAAGTAATCTGGATGAAGTACAACTACAATTTGTATAGCGTTGTCAAACTCATAAAACTTCTCAATAGTATGCATTAGCATTGGCTTTTTTGCCAATGGCAAAAACTGCTTGGGGATATCTGCACCTACACGCAATCCTTTTCCGCCAGCCACTATTACTACTGCATGTTCGCCCCTAGTTTTCATACACTCAGTTCATCTAACACTTTTTGCAGTTCCTTATCTGTCTCAGTTAGTTTTTGCTTACAAAATGCAACCAATTCAGACGCTCGCTTTACATGTTTGGTCAACTGGTCTATATCTAACTCATCAGACTCTATGAGTTCAACAATCTTTTCTATTTCTACTTTAGCAGCGGTATAAGTAATTTCTTCTTTTTTCATATATTTCTAGTTTTTATCTACTACTTTAGAATCAACAACTCCATCAGAGAATTGTGTTGTAATAACATCTCCAACGGACAGGTCAGAGACAGATTTTATTGTTTTACCATTTCGGGTGGTAATTGAATAGCCACGTTTCAACATATTCTCGGGTAGCGAAAGCGAAACAAAGTGTTCAAATCTTTGAATGGCAAAACGTTCTTTATCTATTTTATACTTAACAGTGTTTCTCAGCTTTTCATTTAGGAACATAAGTGTATTTCGATTTGATTGCAACAACGATTTAGAGTTGTGATACACATCTTTCGACCATCCGTTGAGTACACTTTCTTCTTCAGCCAATATATTGCGTGTTGCCTTCACCAGTCTGTCTTGCAATTCCATTAAATGATTGATTGTTGCTACAGCTCGGTTTATTAAGAATTCAGCTGCCGCTGTAGGAGTTTTCACACGTGTGTGAGCTACTGCATCCAACACAGTTACATCTCGTTCATGACCAATACCACTAATTATAGGCATTGGAAACTGAGCGCAATTTGCAGCCAAAGCATAAGAATCGAAGCTACTTAAATCTGATGTTGCTCCTCCGCCCCTAATTATCACAACCACATCAAATAGCTCTTTGTGTTGGTATATCTGCTCCAGTGCTGCAATAATAGAACCTTCGCTTCT
>CAZBVD010000393.1:0-2087 GCA_964495235.1 uncultured Dysgonomonadaceae bacterium
GAAATACGATACAATCTCCCCTCATCTGTTACAGCATAAAGTGCACCATCTGTACCCATTTCCAAATCACGGAAACGTTGATTTTCTTTCTCCAAAAAGCGCTCTTCACCTACTACTTTATTGTCTTTAATAACAATTCTAGCAATATGCTTACTACTTAATCCTCCAATAAAAAGATTGTCTTTCCATTCGGGAATTACATAAGAGCTATAAAAAGTCATTCCGCTTGGCGAAAGCACAGGATCCCAATAATAAACAGGTTGTTCCAATCCCTGTTGTTGTGTTATGCCTTTACCAACTTTGCTGCCATTATACTCTATTCCATAACCAATAGTGGGCCAACCATAATTTTTACCCGGTTTTATTAAGTTAATCTCATCGCCGCCTTTAGGACCCATTTCACTTGCCCATAAATCGCCCGTAGTAGGATGAATATCTAAACCCTGCACATTGCGATGACCATAAGAGTATATTTCAGGCAATGCATTTGCAGTATTAATAAATGGATTTCCCTCAACAGGCTTACCATCAGTAGTTATATAAACAATTTTTCCATAACCATTATCTAATGTTTGAGCACGTGGTCGTGTGTTCATATCAGATCGTTCACCCGTAGAAACAAAGATATTTCCTTTTTTATCAAATACAATGCGACTACCAAAGTGCATACTATTATCATAATAAGGTATAGCACGAAATATTATCTGAAAGTTCTCAATTTTACTTTCATCAGCTGATAGCCTACCTTTTCCAACAGCAGTAAGCGAACCTTCCGATTTGTTTTTTGCGAATTCAGCAAGAGTAAAGTAAAGCATTCTACTGCTATTGAAATCTGGTGCAGCAACTACATCAAGCAATCCACCCTGTCCGCGATTATCCACTTCAGGAAATCCAGTAATAGCACCTCCTAAAGTTCCCGTTGTTGTAGCAATACGCAAGTTGCCATTCTTTTCTGTTATTATCAATCTTCCATCAGGAAGAGATGCAACTGCCCATGGTTTAGACAATCCCTCTGCAATTACCTCTACCTTATACGGAGTTTTTGTTTTTACTCCATTTATGCGAGTTTGTCCTTCAAATGCAGGCTTATAGTCAACATTAGGAGCTTGTGTTTCTACAGGAGGTAAAACAGTTGTTGAATCAGTAGGCGTTTCTGTGATAGGAGTCTCATCAATTGGCGTCTCAATTGGAGGCTCGCTGCTATCGTTTTTATTTGCTTGCTCTTGGCAAGAAATAGTAAGTGTGAAAGCCAACAGTAAGGAAAAAAGCATTAAATGTTTCATCTTGTTTTGTATTTAGTTTCAATCATTTTTATTTATAACACATTATAAAAGAAATGGTTTATAGCAGACAAGACATATTGTAGTGTGTTTCAATATTTTGCTATTACTGTAAATTATATTAACTTTCACTCAAAATAAATTTAACAACACAATGCATCCCGACAACCAACTCAATAATTACGAAAAGAAAACCATAATTTTCACCCTTGAGCATGCTGCCCAATTATACATTCGTCTTGTAGGGTTGCTTTTTGTTGGGCTAGTAGTGCCCTTCATTATTATCTATTTTCAATCGTTTAGTTTCTATTTCTCCAATTTCAATTGGTTGTTATTTTTAGGTGATATCTTCCTCTTCCTCTTTTCTATAATCATCGGTATTGTTCTTCACGAATTGATACACGGACTCACATGGGCACTATTTGTTAAAGAAAGACTACGTGCTATTAAGTTTGGCTTCATAAAAAAACACCTCACCCCCTATTGTCATTGCAAAGGTTTTTTGAGGGTGAAACATTATATAATTGGAGCTATTATGCCCGCTATTTTGTTGGGAATACTCCCCACCCTTTGGGCTTTTATCAACGGAAGTGTAATGATATTCTTTTTAGGTGTCTATTTTATTGTGGCAGCAAGCGGAGACTTTCTGATAATATATCTTCTTAGAAACCAACACCGTAACAATTATGTGAAAGACCATGAAACCCAACCTGGCTGCATTGTTTACAAATTTAAAGATTAAAATATAGAGTAAATCAAACAAAAATCAGTTACCTTTGTTCTTATTAATCATTACGGGGGTGCCCA
>CAZBVD010000394.1:0-2086 GCA_964495235.1 uncultured Dysgonomonadaceae bacterium
TCGCCTGGTAAGTATCCCAAGTCTTTGTTTGACAAGGATACTATCGGACGTGCCAATAGTATTTGGCTATATTCGTTGTGTTGACTCAATGCCGATGCCAATGCAAGCAAAGTCTTACCTGTGCCAGCTTTCCCGGTTAAACCAACCAAACTTATTTGCGGATCGTTTAAAATCTCAAAAGCAAATGCTTGTTCTGCATTCCGTGGAGTAATCCCGAAGTTGGATTTTTTATCCACCTTCACAATTTTCAATGTAAAGGGATTATTTCGTACCAATATCGTATTCCGTTCACTCTTTAATATAAAGCACTGATTAGGTTCTAAGTGTTCATCAAAGTCAAACTCATCTACATCAATTCCGTGTGGAGTGTTGTAGAGTTTGTCTATCAAATCGGCATTTACCCCTTCTATTTCCAAATCCTGTTCAGAAAAAGCGTCAATGTTTACAACTTTATCTGAAATATAATCTTCAACTAGCAAGCCAAGCGAACGCGCTTTCATGCGTAAATTGATATCTTTTGTAACTAAAATAGTTTTAACGGTAGGATTCTCCCGACTTACCCCCAATACAACAGATAAGATTCTATTGTCTGGTTTTCGGTCTGGAAAAGCCTCCTCAATTTCCTTGTTGTATTTAGACATGTTTTTAATGTACAGCTTACCTCTTCCAACTCCAAGCTCAGCACCACCTTCAAACAAACCATTGTCTGTAATGTCATCAAGTGCGCGAACAAATGCGCGTGCATTAAAATTGATTTGTTCGTTACCTTTTTTAAATTTATCTAGTTCTTCTAAAACAACAAAAGGAATATAGATGTCATTTTCTTCGAAGTTGTCTATACACTGATAGTCATGAAGAATGACATTTGTGTCAATAATGAAATTTTTTTTATTTCCCATAATTATTAAATTTAACTGTTTAGTGAACTTAGTTTCATTTTCAAAGAGTGTAATATAAAAACTACCCAATTAATTTTTTATATCTATGCTAGTAAAGCAGAAATAAAAAACTGACTTTCAAAAGAAGCACTGCACGGATTTGTGCTGTGGGTGTTTCATTTTAAGTGTATTTTCTAAAGAATATTTATGCTTCTTTTGATATTAACAAATATAACAAGCTTATGTTTACATGACAAGTAAAGTATCAGAAAATTTATTTGTTCTAACAAAACTAGCATATATATAAGTAGGAATGCTTACAGATACTTCTCAAGTTTACACTCTATAGTAATGATATTTATGTGGTGGTTTTAATTGTATGTGTCAGTATCTGCTATAGATTTGGTGCATGAATTACAATTAAAATCTATCAAAATACATTTTGTTACTATAATATAATTAATATCTTTGTGGTGCATAAGTTTAAACCAGTATAGGTATTTAATCTTCACATAATTGTTAAGGCCTTATTTCCTTTCTGTTGAAAATTGATGCACAAATACAGTTTTTATTTAATTAATTTTTTTACATGAACATTTTTGTAGCCAACTTAAGCTATCAGATTAGCGAGGCTGATTTAAGAGAACTATTTGAAGGATACGGAACAGTATCTTCAGCTAAAATTATTACAGACAGAGAAACAGGCCGTTCTAAAGGCTTTGGTTTCGTAGAAATGGATGACGATTCAGAAGGTCAACGTGCTATTGAAGAACTTAACGGGGCGGAATATGACGGTCGTACTATTGCCGTATCTGTAGCTCGTCCACGCACAGAGCGTCCACGTGGTGGAGGCGGTTATAACAGAGGCGGTGGCGATAGCTATGGAAGTGACAGATACTAATATCTATCAGTCTTAAACAATAATAAGCTGCATCATTATGGTGCGGCTTTTTTTTGTCTAAGTGTCAATTAGTAAGTGTCAATTAGCATTCAGCGTTTAGTAATCTGCAATCAGCATCATTGTTTTTGTCTCTTCTCTTCTTTCACGCCATTTCTAATAAAATACAGACAATATTCAGAAAATTATAGCGCATTACATCACCTGTTTCAAATAGAATTACTATATTTCCTCTTTAATTACAACAAACAATGAAATCAACTATCAATATCCTACATATCGAAACAGCTACAAAGGTCTGTTCATGCTC
>CAZBVD010000395.1:0-2074 GCA_964495235.1 uncultured Dysgonomonadaceae bacterium
CCAAAACGTAATATCCATGCAAACATACTTATCAACATTACTTTCTTAATACCAAAACGCATCAAGAAAAATGGTATAAGCAATATACAAAGTGTTTCAGAAACTTGCGATAAAGAGATTAGAATATTAGCATGCTCTACACCAAAAGTTCCTTGATATATAGCCATTTCACCAAAATGGTTGGTTAAATAATCATTGGCAAACATATTTGTAACTTGAAGCGACATACCCAATAACATAGAGAAAGTGAAGAATATAGCCATCTTACGTTTCTTAAAGAGGGCAAAAGCACGCAAACCAAAATTATCGACCCACGATTTACTCTCACTTGCGCCTGTTGTTGGACATTTAGGAAGTGTGAACGAGTAAACACCAAGTATGAATGATAATACACCCGCAAAATAAAGCTGGTAGGCCGATTGTGAAAACTTTGTTCCATCAATCTTTAGCAAATCTACAGAAATCATTGCAATAATAAAACCAACCGTTCCCCACACACGAATGGGCGGAAATGCCTTTACAGTATCATAACCATTCTTTTCAAGCGCATTGTATGCTACTGCATTTGACAAAGCAATAGTGGGCATATAAAAGAAAACAGCAAGTAAAATAAAGGTGTAAAGCGTAGCATAATCTGTTTGAGGTGCAGCTAAAAACAGAAAGCCAGCTCCTAATATATGACAAATTCCCAATAGCTTTTCGGCTGGAATAAAACGGTCTGCAATTACCCCTAACAATCCAGGCATAAAAAGTGAAGCAATACCCATGGTAGCAAAGAAACTACCTATTTGCACACCCGTAAACTCTAGTTTACCCCCTAGATAAGCACCCAGTGAAATTAACCATGCTCCCCAAATTGCATATTGGAGAAAGTTCATAAAAATTAAGCGTAGTTTTAGATTCATAAGATATCAGTTTACAATGAATTTATATTTAGTTTATTAGTTCTTGCTAAGTTCTATTCTCATCGTTTGAGCCAAGGAGCAGGGTCTAGTTTTGTAGTTTTATTCCACAGTTGAAAGTGCATAGAAGCAATTCCTGTGTCAGAATCTGTATATATTTTACCCAAGGCATCGCCAGTCTTTACCTTCTGACCTTTTTGTACATACACGTCAATAATATTGGCATAGAATGTGTAATAGTCGCCATGGCGAAGAATTACACAGTTGTTATATCCTGGGAATGCAATAATACGCGAGACTTCACCATCAAAAACAGAGCGAATGTTTGAGTTGCGCTGTGCTTGTATGTCAATTCCACTATTGTTGGTTGATACATTCCACTCGCTGTGTTTATGCACACCAAATGGCGACACAATAGTAGCCGTTCCGGTTACAGGCATTGGCAGTTGTCCTTTATTAGCTACAAAGTTTTTCGACAAGTTGAATGTCTCTGCTTCAGCTATCAACGGCTCTTCTTTCTCTATAGGTGTAGTTATAGGAGCTGTTTCTTTTTCTCCTTTTTTACTTTTTTCTTTCCGACGCTTCTCTTCTGCCAAGCGTTGCTCTTCTTCGCGTTTCTTTCGTTGCTCTTCAGCTAGGCGTCTTTCGCGTTCTTGTCTAGCCACTTCTTCAGCAATCAACCGCTCAATTTCAGCGTTTAGTTTATTAGCCTGCTTTTGTTTTGCTTGAAGCTCTTGTTGCAACTCCTTCTGCTTTCCTTGCGCTTTATCCATTTCCTTCTTTCGGTTTTGTTCTTCAGCAATTAGCTTATCCTGCTCGTTACGTATCTCCATAAGAGTTTTACTACGCTCCTCTTTAGCTTGTTGTAACTCCTGCTTCTTCAAAGTCAGCTCAGCATTCTTCTCCTTTATCTCTTCGGCCTGACTTTTTTGTACCTGAGAATATTGCTTTAAGTATTGCATTCTGCGCATCGCCTCGCCAAATGACTTTCCCGATAGAATAAAAAATATTTTATTCTCCGACTGTCTCCTATGCATTACCGATTTTACTGTTTTGCCATACTTCTCTTTTCGTATGTTCAATTCCTTGTCAAGGGCAACAATCTCTTTTTCTAGGCGAGTCAATTCATTGTTAAGGGCTTCAATCTCTCTTCTCTGAACATTTATAATCTC
>CAZBVD010000396.1:0-2068 GCA_964495235.1 uncultured Dysgonomonadaceae bacterium
CTATCGCCAATTTCTCTTTTGCAATAGTAAATACTCCAAATCTATCAAACAAAAACTCTAAAGAACCGTTTGTGCCCAAGTTACCACCATATTTATTGAAGATAGCTCTTACATTAGCAACCGTTCGGTTACTATTGTCGGAGGTGCACTCTACAAACATGGCTATTCCGTGAGGTCCGTATCCCTCAAAGCTAAGATGTTTGTAGTTTTGAGAATCAGCACCCGAGGCTCTTTTTATTGCTCTATCAATGTTATCTTTGGGTAGGTTTGCACCACGTGCATTTTGAATTGCATTTCTGAGTGCTGGATTAGTTTCTGGATCACCATTATTGCCGTTTTCTTTTATTGCTATTGTTATTTCCTTAATTACTCTAGAAAATATTTTAGCTTTTTTCTTGTCTTGCGCGCCTTTTCGGGCTTTTATGTTTGACCATTTACTATGTCCTGCCATTTTATTATTATATTTTTTCTTATTTGACAATCGATTTTAAATGCAAAGGTACAAACTTTTTCTTTAAAGGGTTTTATTAGGGAAAAGGAGGTGAGCGAAAAGCTTATGATATGAGGTGGAGACAGGTAATATAGAGTGAGTATTCTAAACAAAGATGAACCTTAACCTTATTACAAATAATAAAAAAAGACACCCCTCCTCCCAATGAAATAGATTAGATTTCATAAGGCAGGCGCCGATATATTTATTATCCGCGCCTGCCTCACAAGAAAAAAAATAGATTACAACAATCCCAACGTCTCTTGTGCCAAATGAATCTCACGAGCAGAGCCTGTTTGCTTGCCTTTTACATCGGATAGCTTTACACACTCGTGCCAAGGCTCTTTCTCTGTCATTTTACATCGGAAGAGCTTCATCACAATATTTAGCCCCTTTATATTATTGCCCACATCGTTGGTAAGGTTAGTGCCAATACCAAAGGTAGCCCCTATTTTATTGTTGCAATATTCTTTTATGGCTATAGCTTTTTCTACATTGAGGCTATCAGAGAATACAATATATTTAAGTGTGGGGTCTATTCTCAGCTCTTTGTATCGTTTAATAGCTTTATCTACCAACACTAGAGGATCGCCACTATCTTGACGCAAGCTTGTGAAAAGAGCTGCATGTTTCTTGCTGAAATTGCTTAGAAACACATCGGTTGTATAGGTGTCTGTAAGTACTGTGCCCAAATCTCCATCGTATGCATTAATCCAGTTTTCCATAGACATATAATTGGCCATTTTGTAGCCATATATCGATCCATGAAACTGCACCCATTCATGTGGATGTGTTCCCGATACATTTACATTGTGTTTAAACGCCATGTACACATTGCTTGTACCAAAGAAGTTGCCTTCTGAATGCATTTTTAATAGCTCAGTCACTTTATCCTCAACATCGAAACTAAAACGCCTGCGCATACCAAAGAGTGAGTAGATAATATTGTGCTGGGTAAGCATTTTAGCTTTCTCTATGGCCGATTCTTTCATATACTCAATATCGGGAAATTGGCCCGTTAGTTTATAGTAAAGCTCAGATATAGTAGCCAAAATAGGAGTTTCCCAGAGGGTTACTCTGTAAAGCAATCCTGTTGCTTTTACCATTAGCTTTCCTCCTTCCATCCACACTTTCACCTCGTTGGAGTTGAAGCGAAAACCTTTTAGAAAGTCGATATAGGTGGGTGGAAGATAAGGGAGCTTCTCAATTAAGAATGCCTCTTCATCATCGCTTAAACAGAGATTTTCCATGCTCTTTATTTCCTCCATAAGTAATTTATCAAATCCTTCAGGATAATTGTCATTACTTCTGTCTACAAATTCAAACTCTCCGAATGCACGCGGAAATAGTTTAGAATAGGCATAGCTTGTGGTGAATTTATATAAATCGGTATCTAAAATGCTCTTAATTATTGACATATGCAGATAATATAAAGTAATATAATTGTTCTTTTTTTAGTATCTATAGTGGTCGGCCTTGAAAGGTCCTTCGGGCGACACACCTATATAATCGGCTTGTTTTTTAGTTAGCTTGGTTAGCTTTGCTCCAACTTGATGGAGGTGTAAGCGTGCAACCTCT
>CAZBVD010000397.1:0-2065 GCA_964495235.1 uncultured Dysgonomonadaceae bacterium
CTTGAAGGGTTTTGTTCATTTTCCAGTTTCCTGCTACAATCTTTTTTCTCATTCTTGTATATTTATAGAATTTATAATAGCGACTTTAATAAAAAAGCCAGTTAATTTATCTGTTGTGTTTTATTGTTAATACTTTGTTTGTCAGTTTTAATTTCTTGTATCGTACCATTTTATGCCTAACAAAGGCATTACAAATATAGCACATATAATCAACAACGTAACTAAAGAATTGTTGTTGAACAAAGTCTTTCTGTCTGTTTCTATTTGAGCAACTATCTTATCAAGCTCAGATGTGCTTGGAAGGTTTCTGCTGCTCCACTTTCGTTCTATGGTGCCCTTGTTAAGCAATAGTAGCCCGGGGTTTGATCTTACAATGGTTTTTAATGTAAGCTCATCCATTTGAGCATAGTTTACATTGGGACTGCCCCACTCTCTATGCCATTGTTCTATAATGCTTGCCTGTGAAGAGGTGGCAATATATAAATCTATATTACTGTTTGCTACGTGATTTGCTAGAGCAACTATCTGCTTCATTCCTTTCTCATTAGCATCATTCAACGATAGTGAGACTACAAACAGACTAATGGGTTTAGCAAGCAATTGATCTGTTATATCATTATTGGCCACAAAAGCTCCAGTAGCGTCTTTTGCATACTCTATAATGTGGAACTCATCAATTAAAGGTTGTTCACCCTCTTTTATTAGCTTAGACTTGTAGTCTACAAATGTATAAGTGGAATCTTCCCAAGGGAAGTTATCTTCGGTAAACTCTTGCTCCACTCCATCTTTCTCATAAATATAGATGTTTTCATACACATCGGCTTTGCTCAAATCATCTTCCATTTGCTCAGGAATATTCACACCCACTTTATAAGGTCTGAAATCCATTATTGGCAAATACAGAATATTGTAAAGGCAAAACAGCAATGAAAACAAAAACACAAAACCCAGAACAAAGTGCTTGGTTTTATTTGAGAAAAAAGGCTTTATTCTGTTGTGAAAAACAACAAGAAGTAACGCAAAGGAAAGAAGAACAATGTTTTTGTAAAAAGTGGACCAATTGCTTATAACCAAAGCATCGCCAAAGCAGCCACAATCTTTCACTGGGTTTGCAATAGCTATGTATAGTGTCATAGGAGTCATTACCACCATAAAAAGCAACGCCAGCAAGGTGGTGATTTTGCGATAAAGCCCCAATAGAATAAAAACACCTACCAATAGCTCTAGCAATATTAGCGCTACCGCAAAAGTAAGTGCTAAGGGAATAAACTGCAGCAATTGAAAAGAAATTAGATAGTCTTCTATCTTATAGGCAAAACCAACAGGATCAACAGCTTTTACAAAGCCTGAGAACACAAAAGTAATGCCAAAGAGAATACGAGCTGTTGCTAATAGTATTTTTATGAGTTTATCTTTTCCTTTCATATGTGGTTATTCTTCGCCAAAGTGCAGTTTTATTAGTCCAAACAGGGCATAGTTTATCATATCTTGGTAGTTAGCATCTATACCTTCAGATACTAATGTTTTGCCTTTGTTACTCTCTATCTCTTTGGTTCTGTTTAGCTTCACCAAAATCAAATCGGTGTAAGAACTCACTCGCATCAGTCGCCAAGCCTCATCATAGTCGTGGTTCTTTGCATACATTAACTCTTTGGATATTGTAATATGCTTATCGTATAGCTGCAAGGCTTCCTCTTCAGAGATATCTACATTTTCAGCATAACCAAGTTCCAACTGAATTAAGCCAATGACGCCATAGTTTACAATAGCAATAAACTCAGAAAATATATCTTCGTCTATCTTGCTCTCTTTTTTTATTTCGATAGAGCGTATTCTTTTTGCTTTAATCAAAATCTGATCGGTTACAGATTCGCCACGGAGAATTCTCCATGCAGCTCCATAATCACTCAGCTTTTCGCTAAAGAGTTTTCTGCATATTGCAATTACCTCGTCGAACTGACTTTTTGTAACATCCATTTTCACACAAATATAAAGTTCTTATTCTGTTTATGATAGTATGCAAAGGTAGATAAAAAAAGAAAAAGGTGCAAAACTATTCAGTTTG
>CAZBVD010000398.1:0-2049 GCA_964495235.1 uncultured Dysgonomonadaceae bacterium
GAAGATAATTATTAATGGTTAATGGTTAATTATTAATGGGTTGGTAGGGAATAGGGATTAGGGAATAGGAAGCAGGGATTAGGAAGCAGGGATTAGGAAATAGAGACATATCACTGCGACCTCTGCGTCTTCTTTGCGACCTTTGCGGTTAACAAAAAAACAAAAAAACAAAACAGCGAAACAACAAAATAACAATATAGCTAAACAACGAAACGAGATGAAGAAAATATTGAAAATTGCAGCCCTTGTATTGCTGGGCCTATTGGTATTGTGGACATTTGTGTTCCTTTGGAAGAAATCGAAACCACTGGTTAAAAACTACCGTATAGAGCAAGCACAGCCTGCCACAATTGAGAAGAAAACTGTTGCCACGGGCAAAGTGCAGCCACGCAACGAAATTCTTATCAAGCCTCAAATGTCGGGCATTATAGCCGAGCTATACAAAGAAGCTGGCGATAAAGTGCAGGCTGGCGATGTGATAGCTAAAATAAAGGTTATCCCCGATATGGTGACATTGAGTAGTGCCGAGTCTCGCTTAACGCGTGCCAACTTGGTATTTGAGCAAAGCAAAAGAAACTTTGAACGTGATAATACACTTTTTGAAAAAGATGTAATCTCTAGAGAAGAGTTTGAGAAGGTGCGTTTGCAATATCAAAACGACCAGGAGGAGTTGAAATCGGCCGAAGATAATTTGAGTTTGGTGCGCGATGGTTTGACGGCTCGCACTGCATCGTCTAGCAACACGCTTATAAGATCTACCATCACAGGTACTATATTGGATGTGCCCATAAAAGTGGGAAACTCGGTTATTCAATCAAACAACTTTAATGATGGAACTACTATTGCATCGGTGGCCGATATGACTGATATGCTTTTTGTTGGTAAAATTGACGAAACGGAAGTAGGAAAGGTATCTGTGGGAATGCCTATGCAGATAACCATTGGGGCAATGCAAGACCATGCGCTTACAGCAGAGTTGGAGTATGTTTCGCCCAAAGGATCTGAAGAGAGCGGCGCTATACTTTTTGAGATGAAAGCGGCCATGAAAATTCCATCAAATATATTTGTAAGAGCGGGATATAGTGCAAATGCCGAGATTATTTTGGATAAGCGCGAAGAAGTGCTCACTATTCCTGAAAGTAGTGTTGAGTTTAGCGGCGATACAGCTTTTGTGTATCTGGTAACTAAGCTAGAGCCACAAGAGTTTAAACGCACTCCGGTGAAGATTGGCCTGTCGGATGGTATAAAAATTGAAGTGACTGAAGGTTTGAAAGCGAATGATAATATTCGTGGCAACGAAATTATTGAAACTAAGTAAACAGAAATAGAACCTATGAAAACAAGATGTATCCTATTCTTGATTACAGTTTACTGTAGTGTGTTTGCCTTATCGGCACAACAACAGCAATATACGTTGCAAGAATGCATTGAAATAGCCCTCCAAAACAATAGAAATATAAAGCAGCAAGAACTAAACAAGCAACAAAAAGAGATTGCTTATAGCCAAGCTCGTGCCGACTTATTGCCCAACCTGAATGCATCGACAGGACAGAGTTTTGTGTTTGGCCGGTCTATTGGCTTAGACAATGTGTACACAAACACCAACTCGTCGCAAACATCGTTCAATATTAATAGTAACATCACGCTATTTGATGGGCTGAAAATGAAATATAATATTGATGCTCGCAAGGCGGAGATGTATATCTCTGAGGCCGATTTGGAGAGAATTCAAGACGATATAGTGATGAGTGTGTCAACTGCATTTTTGCAAGTATTGATGAACAAAGAGTTGCTGCAAATTGCTAATGACCAAATTGGGCTCACAAAGACCAACCTTGAAAGAATGACTGAGTTGGTAAATAATGGCAAAACTGCAAGAGGCGAGTTATATGAGATTGAAGCACAATTGGCAAAAGAAGAGTTTAATGAAATACAGGCTGAGAATAACTTAAAGCTCTCTTTGTTGGATTTGGCACAAATAATGGAGCTAGAAGATTTTGATAGTTTTGATGTAGTTGTTCCTAACGAGATGTTGGTGGACGAGGGTCT
>CAZBVD010000399.1:0-2046 GCA_964495235.1 uncultured Dysgonomonadaceae bacterium
ATAAAAAGATAAATCACTTAGGGCGTACATCATCTCATCGTAAAGCTATGCTTTCGAATATGTCTGCGTCTTTGATTATGCATAAGCGCATTTTTACTACTGTTCCAAAAGCTAAAGCTTTAAAGAAAGTAGTTGAGCCAATTATTACGAGGTCTAAGGAAGATACTACTCATTCAAGAAGAATTGTATTCAAAACTTTACAAAACAAAGAGGCATTAACTGAATTATTTCAAAATGTTTCTCAAAAAGTTGGAGATCGTCCAGGAGGTTATACTCGTATAATTAAAACAGGACATCGTTTAGGAGACAACGCTCCTATGTGTTTCATTGAATTAGTTGATTACAATGAAAACATGCTTAAAGATAGTTCTGCTCCTAAGAAAACAAGAAGACGTCGTACACGTAGAAAGTCTACTGATACTGCAACAGCTGTATCTGTAGAAACAAAATCAGAAGCTTCTGAAGATGTAAAAGCTGCAAATGATGAAACTAAAACAGATAAGGAATAGAGATAAATATCTTTAAACCACATTCTCAAAAAAACGTTGCAAATATAATAATTGCAGCGTTTTTTTATACCTTTACTCTATTATTATTCTAAATGTAATATCTTTTTATAGTACTCTGTATTGTATATAATAGCACGTTTATACTTTCCTGACAACTAATCCTACTATTTACTTGTTATAAAGTAAACAGTTTATATTTGTATAAGTATAAGTTTTGTCTATATAAAAATCATTCCTCCTTATCTCTTGATAGGAGTTTATTAAAAATACAAATTTTAATTTTATTGTTTTTTCTTATGCTTATTGTTACCATTGTTTTTATCAATATGAGCAATCCGGTATTTATCTTTTCATATTAAGAAGTAACTATTTCAATTTTTTAATTATGCGAATAAAAGAAATTCTTCAAGTAATAGAAACATTAGCGCCACTACCTTTGCAAGAAGTATATGACAATAGTGGAATTCAAGTTGGTGACTCAAATAAAGAAGCTACAGGAGCACTATTTTGCATTGATATTACTGAGGACGTTATTGATGAAGCTATATCTTTGAAGTGCAACCTTATTATTGCACATCATCCTATTGCATTCAAGTCTTTTAAATCATTGACTGGAAAAAACTATGTTGAGCGCTGCATGATAAAGGCTATCAAAAACGACATTACCCTTTATGCTGCGCATACCAATCTTGACAATGCAAACGGAGGAGTCAACTTTAAGTTGGCTAGCATGTTGGGACTTGAAAATCTTAGAGTTTTGACTCCTAAAAGCAATTCTTTGCTTAAATTTATCACTACAGTTCCTCATAGTCATGCAGAGAGTGTTCGTAACGCCATATTCAATGCTGGTGCTGGCAATATTGGTGAATATGATAGCTGTAGTTATAACATGGATGGTAAGGGCACATTTAGAGCTAAAGAGGGCGCTAACCCTCATGTAGGGGAGATTGGCGAATTGCACTTTGAACCAGAAGTGCGTATAGAGACAGTAATTCCTGCAATGAAAAAAGATGAAGTCGTTCGTGCTCTCATTGCCGTTCACCCATACGAAGAACCTGTTTTTGATTTATATCCTATTGTTAATGATTGGGCTCAACACGGAACAGGCATTGCGGGGGTATTACCAGAGTCTATGTCTGAGCAAGATTTTCTGTACATGCTTAAAGATGTTTTCAACTTGCATCATGTTAGTCATTCACACCTTAGAGGCAAGAAGATTCGTGAAGTAGCTTTGTGTGGGGGTAGTGGTGCATTTTTAATTGGTCAGGCTATTGATTATGGTGCTGATGTTTTTATTACAGGCGAAGCCAAGTACAACGACTATTACGATGTGGAAGATAAGCTATTGCTTGCAGTAATAGGACATTACGAGTCTGAAATATGCACAAAAGAAATATTTCATGATGTTATATCAAAAAAATATCCTAACTTTGTAATGCATTTATCGGCATTTGATTCTAATCCGGTAAATTATTTGTAAACATAGGCGGTTGACACATAGATCCCGCTTCTTGCAAATGATGTAGTAAGCAATAAA
>CAZBVD010000400.1:0-2046 GCA_964495235.1 uncultured Dysgonomonadaceae bacterium
AAAGAGAATGAAGAGAAATTGAAAGTTGAATATTTTATTCCAACTTTAGTAAACGACTTAATTGTTGACGAAAAAATTGAGATGAAGGTGCTAGATACAACTTCACAATGGTTTGGAGTAACATATATAGAAGATAGACCAATTGTGGTAAGAAAGTTTAAAGAGCTTGTTGATAAGGGCGAATATCCATCTCCTCTATTCTAATAAAGATTTGCACTCCTCTTAACTAAGAGGACTAATAATATGTTTTTATCTTGATAATTGTTATACTTGTTTTGGTCAATTGGCTTTTCTTGATCTTGCTGAAATACTTATAGTATTGAGGAAAAGGACTTGTATAGGAAACAGTCAGAAATTCAAGAGGGTATAGCACTTATCAGGATTAAAAAAAAGTGTGTCGCCTGTAAATATATTGGCTTGATTATTTTTTTATGAGAAACATTGCTTTTAACTCTTTATGTCTGCAATATATCTAAGTTGTGGGCACTTTTTCTTTTCATAAAGGTTTTATTGTATTAGTAGAAGAACAAGCACAATAAATTATTGTATTTAAAAAAGTCAGAGGCGGCTAGAAAAAGTAGTATCTATAATAGCTTCCTGTTTTAGCAACGTGTTTTATTTATGACTCTGTAGGGCCTTAAGCACAAACACCCTAGATTTGAGATGAATTTTAATCTGAAAATTTTATATTCAGAATTTCTGCTCTCATTAGGAATAGTATAAATGAGGTCTTAATCATAAAAAAAGAAAAAACGGCACAGAAATCTTAACAAAGGGTCTCATATTACTCGATATTTACAATTACATGTTTTACAACACATTTATTTGATATAGTAATTGGTGTAGATGTGTTATTTTTACACGAATATATAAAAACATACACCTTTATAATACTTACATACATGGATTCTGCTGGAATTAATACAAAAAGCGGACTCATAACTAATGAGTTCAAAAAAACAGTTGATAATAGAAAAACTGATTTATTTATTCTCACCAATAGCAATGGTTGTGAATTGACTGTTTCCAATTATGGAGCGAAAATTGTTTCCCTTATGGTTCCCGATAAAGACGGAACATTAGTTGATGTTGTTACAGGGCATGACTCTATTGAAGACTATTTAGCTTCTGGAGAGCCTTACTTTGGAGCAGTTTGTGGGCGAACAGCCAACAGAATTGCTAATGGAAAGTTTGAACTTGATGGAAAAACATATTCATTGGCTATAAATAATGGACCTAATAGTTTGCATGGTGGCGTAAAAGGCTTTAATGCAGTAGTTTGGGATGTTAAAGAGGTGCTTGGTAACTCTGTTAAACTACAATATCTATCTGTAGACGGCGAAGAGGGCTATCCAGGTAACTTAACTGTTATTGTTACCTACACTCTTACTAATGATAATGCAGTGATAATAGATTACAAAGCTACTACAGACATGCCCACCATCCTTAATCTTACCAATCATTCTTACTTTAATTTGTCTGGGGCGGGCAATCCAACAATAAACGATCACCTTCTTACAATAAATGCAGATACCTATCTTCCAACAGATGCAACAGCTATTCCTTATGGTCCTGCCGAAGAAGTAAAAGGAACTCCTATGGATTTTACTACACCACAAACTATAGGATCTAGAATAAATGATGATTTTCAGCAATTATTGTACGGAAAAGGGTACGACCATACATATGTATTAAATAAAAAATATAAAGATGAGTATTCATTTTGTGCTCGCTGCGAATCTCCAATAACAGGAGTTGTTATGGAAGTATATTCTACAGAACCCGGTATGCAATTATATACTGGTAACTGGATGAGTGATAAGCTGATTGGCAAAAACGGACAAACTTATCCAAGTAGAGCAGCTGTTTGTTTCGAAACTCAACATTATCCCGATAGTATAAATAAACCTGACTATCCCACAACAGAGCTTCATCCAGGCGAAACATATAATTCGAAAACTTCGTTCAAGTTTTCAACTAAAATATAATTAGACTAATTTACTTATATACAATCAATAATAAATAAACAAACGTATGAACACAAAA
>CAZBVD010000401.1:0-2040 GCA_964495235.1 uncultured Dysgonomonadaceae bacterium
ACTTATTGTAGCTTTTAGCACAATAGCTACCACAGGTTATTCTCAATTAAAATTTGGACTAAGAGGAGAAGTGGGATTAAACAAAGCATCTTTTAAAGATGTAATTGAGATTGAGAATCTTAATACTTTTAAGATAGGGCCAACAATTGAGTTTATGTTCCCTATGGACTTTGGTATAGAAGCCTCTCTTTTATATAACAATAACAGAATGGAGGTTAAAGATGGAAGTGCTTTGCAAGATGTTGAAGTAACCAATCATTACATCGATATTCCAGTTAATTTTAAATACAAATTTGGCTTGATTTCACCTATTAAAATTTATGCAGCTGCAGGACCATATGCAAGAATTCATGTTGCTGGAGACAATATTAACTTTGACGAAATAATTGAAGATGCTAAAGCAAAAGCTTTTGAAGCTGGAGTGAATATAGGAGTTGGTATAGAACTATTCCGCAAATTGGCAGTAGGTGTAAATTATGGTATTCCTCTTACTGATAACTACTCTGTAAACGAACCTGAATGGAAAGATGCTTTCAACAATAAAGATGGCCTTTGGTCTATTCAAGCAACAGTTTATCTATAAGAAATGTCTCTATTTGCCGATGTAATCCTACCGTTAGCTCTTGCTGATAGCTTTACTTATAAAGTTCCTAAAGAATTAGTAGACACTATTAAAATAGGTCATAGAGTAATAGTTCCGTTTGGGAAAAGCAAGTTTTACACGGCTATTGTTTTCAGAGTTCATCAAAACAAACCTGAACATATATCTTTAAAAGAAATTCACTCACAGCTCGATTCCAATCCAATTGTGAATCAACACCAACTTAAGCTGTGGCAGTGGATTTCTTTTTATTATATGGCGCCAATGGGCGATGTGTATAATGCGGCACTACCCGCACAATTAAAACTAGAGAGCAAAGCCTACGTTTCACTTTCGCCTAACTATCAAACGTCAGAGGCTCAACTAACTCCTACCGAACAAGAGGTAATAAATTATTTGATAGACAGCAAAAGGCCTAAACAAATAGCTGAACTATCAAAAGATCTAAACAATAATAATATACTTTCTCACATCAATGCACTATCTGCCAAAGAAGTGGTTTCAGTTGCGCAAACAATCAATCAGAAATACAAAGAGAAGACAGAGAATTATATTCGCATACATCCACAGCTAAACCCATCAACTGTTGAGGAGGTACTCAGTAGAGCAAAAAAACAATTAGAACTATACCAGTTTGTAGAAGGATATCTAAAGGAACACAATGCAACATCTATAAGCAGAAAAGAATTGCTGATGGATGGCACATTTGCACCATCTATACTCTCTGCCCTTATCAGCAAAGATATATTAGAGCAATTTGAACTATCTGCTTCGCGTCTTAATAATCACACCCTTGAAACAAACGAAGCAAAAGAGCTAACACCTCATCAACAAGAGGCCTATGAGCAAGTGAAACAGGTCTTTCAAGAGAAAGATGTATGCCTACTACATGGCATCACCTCATCGGGCAAAACAGAAGTTTACATCCAACTAATAAAGGACGCTATAGAGAAAGGGCAGCAAGTGTTGTACCTGCTTCCCGAAATAGCACTCACCACACAGCTCACAAGCCGACTACAAGCGGTCTTTGGCAACGATTTAGCCATTTACCACTCCAAAATAAACGACAACTTAAGAGCAGAGATATGGCTTAAAATGATTTCTGATACACCCTATAAAATTATCATAGGCGTTCGTTCTTCTGTATTCATGCCCTTCTCAAATCTGGGACTGGTAGTAATAGACGAAGAGCACGATCAAAGCTACCGTCAGTCTGATCCATCTCCACGCTATCATGGAAAGAATACAGCCATAATGTATGCTCATTTTCAAAAAGCTAAAACATTGTTAGGCTCAGCCACTCCGGGTATAGAATCTTACTACAATGCCCTATCTGGCAAATATGGATTGGTGAGCCTCACTCAGCGCTTCGAGAATATGGCACTGCCAACAATAACCCTTGTTGACACCAAAGATCTGCGACGCAGAAAAATGATGAC
>CAZBVD010000402.1:0-2038 GCA_964495235.1 uncultured Dysgonomonadaceae bacterium
ATCTTTTTTACCTCCTAGACTTTTATATTTTTTATCTAAAAAATCCTTTATGTCCCGGTCTGAAATCTCGCCCCTTTTTTCTCTCTCCACAAGCTTCAAAAAATCCTCTGATGGCTCTAGTCCGTCAACTTTAATAATTCCTAATGCATAATCCCAAGCTTTTGATTTTTCCATGCTTTCATCTCCTATTTTTACATTTAAACCAACTGGAAGTGATGGAAAGTATTTTTTTCCATCATTGGAAGGCGGTAGCTTTGGGGGGTCAAGGGGGGAAAACTTCCCCCTCTTGCAAGGGTAAAGTATAGCCTTTGGCTATCACTTTGCGACACTTGCATAACTCCTATAATTACATTTAGGATATAATATTCTGATGATAAAGTCAACACAACTTTAACATCAGAATATTTGCTTTTAGGGGAGTTATTGGTCTTTGTATTTTTCTTATTTTTATAGTTGAGAAAAACACTCAACAAAAAAATAAGAAAAATACGCTCTTGAATTGGATTTTTTTTCAATCAATCAATCTTTTTTAGGGTTTTAGGGTTTTAGTTTTAAAAAATATTTTTATCTGTTTTTTGGGAAGGAACGACAGCTTCGCTGGTTCTTTTATATAAAGATTGTTTAAAAGATTGTTTAAAAGAAGGTTGTTAGGGTCGCTGTAGCCCTTACTGGGACAAGCCTACAGAGGACACGAAGTAACATTTTGTATTTCTCAAAGTAACATTTTGTATTTATGAAGTAACATTTTGTATTTCTCAAAGTAACATTTTGTATTTATGAAGTAACAAATAAAATAGAATGTTACTTGACAAGTGTTATATTGTTGTGGATAATATTTTTTAAAAGGAGATGATGAAATGTCAAATCTAGTAATTTATAAAGATGAGTTGAACACAGTACCTTTAAGAAATTTTAACTCTAAGGAAATGGACTTGTTTTTTTCTATATGCTCCCAGATGAGAAATAGAGGTCTTGAAATTATAACCTTTGATTTTGATGAATTAAGGGAATTAAGCGATTATAAATATACTGCTTATGATAGGTTTATTAAAGATGTTGAGGGAGTATATGACAAGTTAATTCAATTAAATATTAAAATAGGTACACCTACTGAATTTACTAAGTTTGTTCTATTTACTGAATATACAGTAAGTGCAAAAAATGAAACTGTAACTATTCAAGTTAATCATAAATTTAAAAATATTCTAAATGATATTTTTGGAGGTTTTACTAAGTTTGAACTAGAAGAATTTACAATGTTAAACAGCTCATATTCTAAGACTGCCTATAGGCTTTTAAAGCAATTTAGGTCTACTGGTTACTACATAGTTCAGATTGATGAATTTAAAAGATTGTTTGATATTCCTGAAAGTTACCAGATGAACAATATAGACCAAAGAGTTTTAAGCCCAATAGAAAAAGAACTTCCTGAATATTTTAAGAATCTAAAAATTACTAAACTAAGGGGAAGGGGAAAAAGAAAAAGATTTATAGAACATATTGAGTTGAAATTTGAACCTGAAACAGACATTGAAAAAGGTAAAAAAACCTTTAGGGATAAGGAGACAGGCGAATACTACGAAAAAAATATATTAGATTTTAATGGAACTGAAGTTGATAAAACTTTTCCTGAAGCAAAACCAATTAGTGATGTGCTTGAATTAAAAAAACAAATGGGCTTATCTAAGGAAAATTATACAGAAAAACAGATTAATAAAATCTTTAAAACTGCTATGGATAAGATAATAGAGTCTAATTCAAGCCTTGATGTATTTGAATATATAAGGCTTTGCAATGCCTTTGTATCTAGCAAAAAAGAAGTAAAAAATAAATATAATTATTTAATATCAACTTTAAAAAATGACTATGATAGTAAACTTAATCAAATGACTTTCTAAAAGGCTTTGAGATGAAAAATCCACTCTCTAACCTAAATTCAAGGTAGTATTTTAAAGAAAATCGCTTTAAAATCTCCACCTTGATTTTAGGTTTTTTATTTGCTCCTGGAGATCCAAGGCTAAAGCATACAGAAAACATA
>CAZBVD010000403.1:0-2036 GCA_964495235.1 uncultured Dysgonomonadaceae bacterium
ATTCCATGCACTGTTATTGAAGTAGGTCCTTGCGTTGTTACTCAAATTAAAACAGCTGAGACTGATGGATACGACTCCATTCAGGTAGGTTTTGAGGAGAAGAAAGAAAAACATTCTACTCAACCCGAACTTGGTCATTTTAAAAAATCAGGAGTAGCACCGATGAGACACTTGGCCGAGTTCAAAGGTTTTGGAGATCAATTTAAATTGGGAGAAGAAATTACGGTTGACATCTTTAGTGATACAATGTTTGTCGACGTAGTGGGAGTTTCTAAAGGTAAAGGTTTCCAGGGTATTGTAAAGCGCCACAAATTTAGAGGTATGACTGGTTCGCATGGTGAGAAACACCAAATGAGACATGGAGGCTCTATTGGAGCAGCTTCTTATCCAGCCAAAGTGTTTAAAGGAACTAAAATGGGAGGACAAATGGGTAATGAACGAGTAACCGTTCAGAATCTACAAGTTGTTAAAGTGATTCCAGAACATAATCTTTTATTGCTGAAAGGTTCTGTACCTGGAGGAAAAGGTTCAATATTACATATAGAAAAATAAAAATGGAATTAAATATACATAACATAAAAGGCGAAATAACAGATAGAAAGGTTACGCTAAATGATTCCATTTTTGGAATAGAACCCAACGAACATGTTATTTGGTTAGATGTAAAACATTACAGAGCCAACCAACGCCAAGGGACGCACAAAACAAAGCAGCGTAACGAAATAAAAGGTAGTACACGCAAAATTATCCGTCAAAAGGGTAGTGGAGGTGCACGTAGAGGTGATATTAAATCTCCATTGTTAGTAGGTGGTGGTCGCGCATTTGGTCCAAAACCAAAAGACTATGGATTTAAATTAAACAAAAAAGAGAAAGCTTTGGCTCGCAAATCAGCTTTTTCTATTAAAGCTAAAAACGATGCTATACTTGTAATTGAAGATTTCGAATTGGAAACTCCAAAAACAAAAAGCATGGTAGAAATGGCTAATAACTTGAAGCTTGCAAATAAAAAATTGCTTTTGGTTTTACCAAACCAGAATAAAAACGTATATTTGTCAGCCCGAAATTTAAATAATGTAGAAATTATAACGGCTTCTGATTTAAACACATACAAAATATTGGATTGCGCGAGTTTAGTACTCACGGAGTCTTCTATTGCCGTTATTAATGAAACATTCAAAGTAGGAGGAGAAGGATAATGGGAATTATTATTAAGCCAATTTTTACAGAAAAGCAAACCGAAATGACCGACAAGTTCGAGAATCGTTACGGGTTTATTGTTGTGCCAAGTGCAAACAAGGTTGAGATAAAGAAAGCAATAGAAGAGTTGTACGATGTTCATGTAGAGCGCGTAAACACTATGAGATATAGCGGTAAAATTCAAAGAAGATACACCAAATCGGGTGTAGTTCAAGGAAGAACACCGTCTTTCAAGAAAGCTATTGTGACCCTTAGAGAAGGAGAGTCAATTGATTTATACAGTAATATATAATATATAATGGCAATACGTAAATTTAAGCCCTCAACGCCGGGGCAGAGACATAAAATTATCGGTTCATTTGGCAATATCACTACCAATGTACCGGAGAAATCTCTTGTTGTAGGTAAAAGTGCATCTGGAGGACGTAATAGTCGTGGTAAAATGACTGTTCGTTATCTAGGTGGTGGTCATAAAAGACGCTACAGAATTATCGATTTCAAGAGAAGAAAAGATGGAATTCCTGCTGTTGTTAAAACAATAGAGTATGATCCAAATCGTTCTGCTAGAATTGCTTTGCTATTCTATGCCGACGGAGCAAAAGCATATATGCTAGCGCCCAATGGATTAAAAGTAGGAGACACAGTGATGTCAGGAGCTGATGCAGCACCTGAAGTGGGAAATGCATTGCCCTTGTCTAAAATACCTGTTGGTACAGTAATTCATAATATTGAGTTGCGTCCAGGTCAAGGAGCAAAAATGGTGCGTTCTGCAGGTTCTTTTGCGCAGCTTACATCGCGTGAAGGTTCTTATGCCATCATCAAGATGCCTTCGGGAGAAA
>CAZBVD010000404.1:0-2027 GCA_964495235.1 uncultured Dysgonomonadaceae bacterium
GGTTATTGGAGAGTTCCACTCCGAAACTACTATACCTACTACTTTATCTTTGCCCGAAGGTATTAAAGTATTCTGTGTACGGGATTTTTCTAATAGAGTTGACATAAATTATTTCTACAACGATAAATTAATGACTTATTGCTTGCTTAATTTAGCTTGCTCAATGTACTTACTTGCGTCTTGACCTTCTGGTGAGTTTAAGTATGTTTTTTTGATTGTTTCAAAAATTTCAATTGCCTTGTCAAAGTTTTGAGAGTGTAGGTAGGCTAGACCTGCTTTTTTATAATAGATAGGAGAAAGAAGGTTGTCATCAGCAGCTTTTGCAGCTTTTAGAAACTGACTGGCAGCTTTGTCACTCATATCCATATTCATATATACGTCGCCAACTGCACCCGTAATGGCAGGAGTAATTAATTTATCCCCACCTTTAAATTTATTTAGATATTTTAAAGCTTTCTCGTTATCACCCAAACGGCTGTAAGAAATTCCTGCATAAGCTTTTGCTAAATCAGCAGTTTTGGTTCCACCAAACTGTTTTATTACTTCCTCAAATCCGATATAATCGTTTCCGTTGCCAAAAAGGGCAAGTGAATCTTGTTGATTTTGAAAATAACGCTCACCTTTAAATAACGCTGTTTGAGCTTTTTCGTTTTTAGGTTTTTTGTACAAGTTATGATAAGCTAAGAAAGCTAACACCACTACTATTACAATACCTAAGCCAATCATTATGGCATTTTGGTTTTTCTCTATAAATTGCTCTGAACTTGATAAAGCTTCATTTATGCTCTCTAAGTTCTTTTCAGCACTTGCTTCTTTCTGTTTTTTCGACATTTTATATTAAAATAAAAAGGGTTTTAAAATTGCAATTGCAAAAGTAAAGGTTTTTAGCTGATATATAAAATATAATGAGTGGTTTTTTTTAAAGTTATTTGTATCACATTAATCTTTTAACTACGTTTGTAGTCTAATCCATTACGAAAGAACGGGTTTTTAATCATTTTAGAACAAATGCAAATGAAAAAATATTTATTTATAATTGCCTTAGTATTCTCTTTTGTAATAAGTGGGAATGCTCAGTCTCAAATTGAAAATGTATTTTCAAGTGTTCCAGAAGTAAATGGAAAAGTTGTTTTTCAACAATTTATACATTCATCCCAAGGACTAAGTGAAGATCAGAGTTATTCACTGCTTTATAAGTGGGGCAAAGATAACTATGCAGGTAACCCGCTTTTGTCTGGTATTCGTTTCAATGAAAAAGATAAGAGTATAACAGTGAGTTCAAAAGTAGAGTTGTTATTGCCTGAGGACAATGATGGAGTACGCCTAAAAAAGATGATGAATTATCGATTCGATGCTACTGTCACGAATGCTGGCTGCGTACTAATAATACGAGATGTTACTTATCAAGATGTTGATAAGGGTAAAAGCTTATTTCCAAAATTAGCTTCAGCCGAAGATATGATTACTGACAGTGCAATAAACTCAAATTCTAGCGATAAAGAATACAAGACTAATTTACGCAAAGGAACACTTTACTTTTTAAATGAATTGTATAATGATTTAAAAGTTGTCCTTTCCGTCTCAAACTAAGTTTGAAAGGTGTAATAGGCGCAAATACAAACATTTAAAAACAGTTATATCAATTTTATCTATCAATTTATTTGGTAGATAAAAATTATATGGTTAATTTTGCGCCCTAATTTCGTGAAAAGAGTAGAAAGTAAAAAACGAGATATTAATATATAACAATAATAGAGCCATGGCCAAAATTTGTCAGATAACAGGAAAAAAAGCAATGGTTGGAAATAACGTTTCACATTCAAATGTAAAAACGAAGCGAAAATTCAACGTAAATTTATTTAAGAGAAAACTATATTGGGCCGAAGAGGAGTGCTGGATAAATCTAAAGGTATCAGCAGCTGGTCTTCGTATCATTAATAAAGTAGGTTTAGATGCTGCACTAAAGAAGGCAGCTAGCAAAGGATATCTTAATGCTTAAATTGATAGGAGCACATTAATTATGGGAA
>CAZBVD010000405.1:0-2026 GCA_964495235.1 uncultured Dysgonomonadaceae bacterium
ACTCTAGTGATGGGTTGTAACTTGCTCGTGGGTATTTATAAATGATTGCTTAACAGATAGTATAACAACAAATTGCTGTTATGCATTAACATCGTCAGAGGTTTCCAATCCTGTATTACTATCTATGTATAAATTCTTGACTACCGTTATTAAAATCACCAACATTGGCACAGCTAGCACAATGCCCCACCCTCCTGCCAACGTTCCCATCAAAACCTGAAAAGATATGAGCAACGCTGGAGGAATACTCAGTAGCTTTTTCTGAATATTGGGAGTAATAAGATTTCCTTCTATCGCCTGTACAAGAATAAAAGAGCCAGCCACCAATAAAGCTTGCGTTGGGCTAGTCAACAAAGCCACCATAACTGCGGGAATCATAGCCACAATGGGTCCAAAATTGGGAATAATGTTCAACAAGCCAGCAGTAATAGCTAATATCAACCACATATCAATACCAAAAATAAGACAAACAGTTGAGATAAGAATAAATATTACAAATCCTGATATCATTGCACCTTTAATCCATTTCCGAAGATTGTATCCAATGTTTTCAAATAGCTGTTTGGCTTTTGCCTTTCCTCTTCTTGGCACAAGGTTGACAACACCATTTACATAATCGAAAGGAGATACTGAAAGAAACATGGCAAGAAAAATAACAATGTATAAATCCCCAAAAACGCCAAATGATGATTTAAAGAAATTTTGAAGAAAAGGCAGTATTTTCTTTTGATTCTCTATGTCAGTAATTTGATTCGATATCTTTTGTCCTAAAGTAGTTTTATTCAAATAAACTTGTGCATTGTCAATCATAACTGGAACTGCTTCCTGCATCTCCTTATACTGATTCTGTGCCTCTGCCCCCACCAACCAAAAGAAAAATCCTGCAGAAAGAACCATCAGTATAATAGTAACAGCAAGAGAAATTCCATCATTCAATCCGGTCCAATTCCTAATTTTACTTGATACAGCATTAAAAAATAAAGCTATAAGCGAAGCTGCCAAAAGAAGCAGAAAGACATTAAATGTCTTGTAAATTATCAAGATTATAATTACCGCAAATGCTATTATGCCGACGGTAATCCATACTTTATTGGCAAAAGCTGAAGAAGTGTGTAAGTGATTGTTATTTCCCATAAAAGATAAAAGTGTTTGTTTTATTATATATTAAAAACAACTATTGTATGGGATTGTTTTTGTAGATTCCTTACATTTCAAATATAATTGTGATGTATGAGAGTAAAAACAGATAAGATTCAAAGATATTGCAAATATTTTTGAATTGTATCGCCAAATAGGATTAAAGTATAAATATAGAAGATTGTGCAATCATTTTTTACCCCCTGAACTTCTACAAATGACACAAACAAAAAAAATAGCAACCCATTACGGATTGCTATTTTTATATATAGTTGTAACTACCTAAATGGGCGTTTTAACTTCATCTTATTTCACTTTTTTGTAACCATATACTGCGCGTTCGCCCAATTCCTCTTCTATGCGAAGCAACTGGTTGTACTTAGCCATACGGTCTGAACGGCTCAATGAACCTGTTTTTATTTGACCAGAGTTGGTTGCAACAGCAATATCAGCAATAGTAGCATCTTCTGTTTCGCCAGAGCGGTGAGAAGTTACACTTGTATATCCGTGACGGTGAGCCATTTCGATAGCATCTAAAGTCTCTGTCAATGTACCAATTTGGTTTACTTTGATAAGGATAGAGTTTGCACAACCCATTTCGATACCTTTTTCTAGGTATTCTACGTTGGTTACAAACAAGTCATCGCCTACTAATTGAACTTTATCGCCCAATTTGTCAGTAAGGATTTTCCAGCCATCCCAATCTTCTTCATGCATACCATCTTCGATAGAATCGATTGGGTATTTTTCAACTAACTCAGCAAGAAATTCAACTTGTTCTGCTGGAGTGCGTTTTACACCTGAATCGCCTTCAAATTTAGCATAGTTGTAAATACCATCTTCGTAAAACTCAGATGCAGCACAGTCTAAAGCGATTGTAAAATCATTA
>CAZBVD010000406.1:0-2025 GCA_964495235.1 uncultured Dysgonomonadaceae bacterium
GGCTTTCGAGGAGTAGAGCTTTGAAACCAAATGCAAAATGCATATAAATGTTTGTTTTCAATTTTTCCTAGAAGCCATATTATTAAATATGGCAAACTTCTGTTGTTGCAACTCTATATAAATGAGTTCATAACAGAAAGTGCGCTGCAACCTTTATTTCATGTATTTTCGCACATACACAAGTCTTTTCTTTAATAAGGGCTTATTGACTTTGTTGACATTGCTAGTTTTCTCTCTCTCTCTTACTGCTCAAAGCAGTGCTTTTGAGTTTGAGATTGATGACACGTATCAAAAAGACTCTATTACATTATTATCAATAGAAGAGGTAGTTGTTACAGCAAACCGCAATAAATTCAATGTTATCTCTCCTATGCCCACACAGCTTTTAACAGGGCAAGAACTCAGCAAACTCAATAGCTTATCGGTAGCTGACGCCATTAGATATTTCTCTGGTGTTCAGTTAAAAGACTATGGTGGTGTTGGTGGCATTAAAACTATCAATGTAAGAAGCTTGGGTAGTGCACACACAGCAGTTTTCTACGATGGAATGACTGTGGGTAATGCACAAAATGCACAAGTTGACCTTAGCAAATACTCGCTCGATAATATTGAAGCAATAGAACTCTACAATGGGCAAAAATCGTCTATTTTTCAACCCGCTCGTGGTTTCTTTTCGTCCAATTCGCTTTATTTGCGCAGTAAAACTCCCAGTTTTAAAAATGATGAGAAGCGCCACATAAGAGCAGCTTTCAAAACTGGTTCATTTGGTTTAGTAAATCCATCCATATTATATCAACAAAGAATAACATCCGACTTATCTCTTTCTGCTAGTGCTGAATTTGTAGATGCACACGGACGATACAAATATCGTTACAAAAAAGATGGAGGATATGACACAACTGCAGTAAGACAAAATGGCGACATCACGTCTCTTCGTACTGAACTCACCTTTTATTTAAAGAACAAAGATATAGGCAAAGCCTCCTTGAAAGGCTACATGTACAACTCTGAGCGAGGTCTTCCTGGTGCAATAGTTGCCAATAGATTTAGTCACAATCAGCGTCAATGGGATAGAAATATATTTGTGCATGCAAGCCTAGAAAACTCTTTTTTCAAGAATCATGACTTGCTTGCCAACATTAAGTTTAGTAGAGACTACAACAAATATGTCGACCCTGAATATGTAACTTTAGATGGAGCACTAGATAATAAATATTATCAGAGCGAATGGTACGCATCGCTTGTAAACAAATATAGTATTGCCAATTGGTGGGATGTATCGCTTGCTACCGACTTTGCAAAAAACACATTAAGTGCCAATCTTTATCGTTTTCCCTACCCCACACGCTACTCCTATTTTGTGGCGCTATCTACCCAAATTCAATGGGAACGCTTACACATACAAGCAAGTATGCTGGGAGCTTATGTTAAGGAAGAGGTAGAACAATACTACAAAGGCGACAATCAAAAAGTATTCAACCCCGTTATATCAGCATCGCTGCAACCATTTGAGACAAGTAATTTTCGCATTCGTGCATTCTACAAAGAGTCGTTCAGAATGCCTACTTTCAACGATTTGTATTACACCTTTGTGGGCAACAGCTCACTTCGCCCCGAATTTACAAAACAATATGATATTGGTGCAACCTGGATACACAACAATAATAGTGGATTGCTCAGAACTGCATCAATTCAAGCTGATGTGTATTACAACCGAGTAACTGATAAAATAATTGCAATGCCTTCGTCCAATCTTTTCAGGTGGACCATGATGAATTTGGGAGAGGTGGAAATAAAAGGACTGGAGATAAACACAGATACTAAATTTGATTTACCCAAAGACTTTAAACTAAACTTAGGATTGAGTTACACCTATCAGAAAGCAATTGATATTACACCAAAAGGTAGTACTTATGGTGACCAAATACCTTACACCCCCATTCATAGTGGCACAGTTACCTCATTTTTAGGATGGAAAGAGTGGGATTTACATTATAGCTTTATATATACTGGCGAACGATATAG
>CAZBVD010000407.1:0-2019 GCA_964495235.1 uncultured Dysgonomonadaceae bacterium
ATGATATATTATTAAACATTGAAAATTTAGAATCTATTTTTGTTCCCATAAATAAGCATGGCGCACAAGCCAAAGACTCAGTAAAAGCAATGAACGAGGCATACGAATCAGATAACCAAATCATAACTTTCCCTGCAGGACTATGCTCGCGAAAACAAAACGGACAAATAAAAGACCTGCAATGGGCAAAAAGCTTTGTTGTAAAAGCCAAAACATATAAAAGAGACATCATTCCTGTTCACTTTGAAGGGAAGAACTCCAATTTTTTCTATAATTTATCTAACCTGAGAATGAAAATTGGCATCAAACTCAATATCGAAATGCTATATTTGGCAGATGAAATGATGAAAAAGAAAAATGCTGAATTCACAATTACATTTGGCAAACCCATTTCATGGCAATCACTCAACAATAGCAAGACTCCTTTACAGTGGGCACAAGAGATTAAAAAGTCTGTTTACACTTTAAATCAGATTTGAAAGAAGAAAGATGAAAAAAATTATAGATCCAATTGATAAAAACTTAATTAAGAGCGAACTTACAAAGGACAAATTAATGCGCTCTACAAATAGAGCTAATAACGAGCTTTATATATTTACACATCACGACTCACCAAACCTTATGTTGGAAGTGGGCCGATTACGTGAAATTGCTTTTAGATACTATGGTGGGGGCACAGGCAATGAAGTAGACATTGACAAATATGATACCATGAGCAACCCCTATCGTCAATTGATAGTTTGGGACCCCGAAGCTGAAGAGATTTTGGGTGGTTACAGATTCCTTTCTGGAACAAATGTTGAGTTGGATAAAGAAGGCAAACCCATTTTAGCAACTTCTCATTTATTAAACTTCTCAAAAAAGTTTATAGACGAATACCTTCCCTACACAGTAGAGCTAGGCAGATCATTTGTATCATTAGAGTATCAATCAACACTTAGAAGCAGAAAAGGAATCTTTGCACTCGACAACCTTTGGGATGGTCTTGGGGCACTATCAGTAATTGACCCCACCATAAAATACTTCTTTGGCAAAGTAACCATGTATGGCACCTACAACAAAGATGCTCGCAATATGATTCTCTACTTTATGCAAAAACACTTCCCCGACAAGGATAAACTAGTCACCCCTATTGTCCCTCTTGAAACTAATACTGATATAGCACAAATGCAAGAGCTGTTTAATGGCAAAACATTTAAAGAAGACTACAAAATTCTTAACCGAGAAGTTAGAGCACTAAACCTTAGCATTCCTCCATTAATAAATGCATATATGAGTTTATCTCCTAGCATGCGCACTTTTGGAACATCCATAAACGAGGAGTTTGGCCATGTGGAAGAAACAGGAATATTAATTGAGGAGGAACAAATTTTAGAAGAAAAAAGAATACGCCACATTGAATCTTATATGAAAAGCCTACCCACAAAAAGACTTCTGATCCACCTAGAAAACCTCATTAAAGGTAATAGGAGTAAACGAAAATAGATTATTAAAGTCCAGCTCCGCCCATTTTAACAATTGATTGCACCCCTTTGCAATCGATTGCATCTTCATATCTTGTAAATTACTATATATTACAACTATCCCCAGCTTAACATTGTTATATTTGTATTAAGATTTTCTTGTACATTGCAGAAAAGCAAACAATTAACCTTATCCAAACTGCAGTTACAAGAAACAGAATTGATTGTATAATTAATTAATTAGTTAATCTTATAAAGTTAACAATATGAATTTAATCTTTAAAAAAAGTACGTTCGCATTCTTATCATTATTAATGGTAGGACTGCTATTCAGCGTTTTGGCTAACGGGCAACCGGCATCGCCTATAAACGTAAGTGGATCTGTTCAAGATTCAAATGGAGAACCCATTATTGGTGCCAACATCTTATTAAAAGGCACCTCTATTGGAACAGTTACAGATTACGATGGAAATTTTGTAATTGAAGTACCAGGTAATAGTGTGCTAACTATTAGCTACATTGGTTACCTAGCTCAAGATGTATCTGTTCAAAACCG
>CAZBVD010000408.1:0-2007 GCA_964495235.1 uncultured Dysgonomonadaceae bacterium
AGAATGAGAAAAAAGATTGTAGCAGGAAACTGGAAAATGAACAAAACCCTTCAAGAGGGTATAAAGCTAAGCAATGAATTAAAAGAGTTGCTAAAAGGCAAGACTATAAACTGCGAAGTAGTAGTTGGAACTCCATTTATTCACCTTAGCGAGGTAGCTAAAACTTTAGAAGGAACTAAAGTTCATGTTGCAGCACAAAACTGTGCAAATAAAGAATCTGGTGCATACACTGGCGAGATTTCTGCAGCTATGGTTGCTTCTACCGGTGCAACCCATGTAATATTGGGTCATAGCGAGCGTCGCGCATATTATAACGAAACAGCCGAATTGTTGAAAGAGAAAGTTGAATTGGCTTTGGCCAATAATCTTACTCCTATATTCTGTGTGGGCGAGGTGTTGGAAGAGCGCGAAGCTGGCAAACACTTTGATGTTGTAGCTGCACAAATAAAAGATTCATTATTTGATCTTTCAAAAGAAGATTTTAGCAAATTGGTTCTTGCTTACGAACCTGTTTGGGCTATTGGTACAGGTAAAACTGCATCGCCCGACCAAGCACAAGAAATACATGCTTTTATTCGTAAAACTGTTGCTGATAAATTTGGCGAAGATGTTGCAAACAACACTTCAATCCTATATGGTGGTAGCTGTAATGCTGGTAATGCTAAAGAATTATTCTCAAATCCCGATGTGGATGGTGGATTAATTGGTGGTGCGTCACTAGAAGCTGATAAGTTTTTACCTATAATTGAAGCTTTTAACTAAGCGAGTCAAAAAAAACAGATAGAATTACCGCAAGATATGCGGTAATTCTTTTTATTTTTAAATATAAACTCAATTTTATGAACTTTCAATTCATCTCAAAATTATTTTTGACCTCTTTCTTTTGTCAAGCCCTCTTTGTTTCTGCTCAAAAGCCAGCAAGCAGTAGCAGTCAAAATAGCAAGAGTATTATTGAAGAGCTAAATACAAATCGTCCTGCTCAAGGCAATGTAATGGTCTATCAAGACGAGGCCATTAAAGGAGTTCTGGCAAAGCCAATTCCTAGAAGTCTTCCTGTGTATACCTCAGAAGATGGAACAACGCAATATGTAAAGATGAGTGGCTATAAAGTTCAGGTGTTCTCAGGAAATGACCAACGCAAATCTAAAGAAGAGGCTTATAGTAAGCAAAAGCTTATAAATGATAGTTTTGAAGACTTAGAGACTGTTGTTTACTTCAGATCTCCTCGTTGGATTTTACGAGCTGGTAATTTTAGAACACGTGAGGAGGCCAATGCTATGTTGAAGCAAATATCAAAGAAGTTTCCAAGTTTTGGTAAGGAAATGTATATTATTTCCGATACTGTAAAAATACCTTATTAAGCATGCGTACAGTTAGATGCGCATAAAGAAACACACAATAGTCATAAAAAAATAACCGAATGAAGTTTGATTTTGATCCAGAGAAAACCGCTAAAATGGCTTCTCACTACTCAGAGATAATTAAAGATTTGGGTGAGGATGTAAACCGTGAGGGATTGCTAAAAACACCCGAACGTGTTGCTAAAGCAATGCAATACTTAACAAAGGGATACCAGCAAGACCCAAAAGATATATTGAAAGGGGCTCTTTTTAAAGAAAATTACCGCCAAATGGTAATTGTAAAAGACATCCATTTCTATTCTTTGTGCGAGCATCATATGATTCCTTTTTTTGGAAAAGCACATGTTGCCTATATTCCTAATGGATACATCACAGGGCTTAGCAAGATAGCACGTGTTGTAGATGTATATGCACGTCGCTTACAGGTGCAAGAGCGCCTTACAACTCAAATAAAAGAAGCTATTGATGGTACATTACACCCAATGGGGGTAATGGTGGTAATAGAAGCGCAGCATATGTGTATGCAAATGCGTGGTGTGGAGAAGCAAAACTCTGTAACCACAACATCAGATTTCACTGGCATCTTTAAAGAAGCCAAAACACGCGAAGAGTTTATTAGCTTGATAAAGTAGTAACTTGATGATAC
>CAZBVD010000409.1:0-2004 GCA_964495235.1 uncultured Dysgonomonadaceae bacterium
ATTTAGCAGCGTTAAATTGAGCAAGAAGATCTTTATTCTTAGCTTGGTAAGTAGCTAAATCAGATTCTGCCTTAGATTGAGCTTTATCAAGGGATGCTTGTTTATCCTTCAATTCTTGAACACGACCTGGTAGCACTGCAATCTTCTTGTCTGCATCTTCCTTAGTTGCTTTTGCGTCTGCAAGAGTCTTGTTAGTGTCACTAATTGATTTAGTCAAATCACTAATGCGAGTATTAAGTCCCTTAATGTCGTCAGTTAAACCGTTAAGTTGATTATCCAAGTTTGATTTCTTAGGAGTTAACGTGTTTACTAAAACTAAGTTATCAGCGTATTGCTTTTTCAATTCACTCTTGTCGTCAGTTAATGGAATATTTGCATTGACATTAAATACTTTTGGATCCAAAACCATTGATTCATGAACATTAACTACGTGGATGTCCATGTCGTCGAATCCCCAATGATCTGGTGTTGGTTTTACACTGAAACTAATTGCGGCATAGTTTTTACCTTTTGCACTATAATCGAAAAAGTCTTGTGACAAAATACCATACGCATGCAACCATTCATTATAGTTAAATGCAAAACGTTTGACAGTATTGTACACTTGGTTCTTCAAATGATCCATATCATCTAATCGATTATTATAATCATCTTTTGAATGCGTGTATGTGTTATTCACATTATATGCTAATTGCTGATCGGTCAAATGATATGGATTGCCAAATTTATCAGCATTTGCTTTTGCCTGTTCAAATGGAATTTCTGTTTTTCCAAATCGGTCAGTCATAAGGTTTTCATAATATTGGCCATCGTTGCTATATGTTCCATCCTTGCGTGAAACAGTATATCGCAAGCCATATTTATGTGCTAATTCATTAATCGCCGCACTGTCATGACCATCTTTATCTGAATCCCAATCATCTTTCACATATCTATCTGCGATGGCATTTGCAAAATCTAAAGCTGATTCATTAAATGTCCATGGATCTACACCGATTTGAGTTCTTAATTGGTTAATCAAGTCAATGCCAAATTTATTCAACTCAATTTGGTCGGCTCTAGACATGTGCTTTAAATCAACCATATGATTCTTTTCAGCATCATTATGCTTGTATTCGTTTTGGGTCCAGCCAATCCAACTTGCAGCTTCCATTTCTTTGTAGTAATCATCGGTATGCGATTTGCCATTCCACTTCTTTACAGTATCTTTGTAAACTTGTGGCATGACCATGGTATTGACTACTACATCTTTATCAGCATCTAATTCTGCTTTTGCAGTGTTCATCTTATTCTGTGCTGTTTGCAATTCTTTAGCTACTTGATCTCTTTGACTAGTTAAGTCGCTAGCTTGTTTTTGCTTATTGCCTAATTCGACCTTTGCACCGCTTAATGCTTTAGTATCACTATTTAATTTTACCTGTGCATTATTAATGGTTTCTGCTACTTTATTTGCTGTATCTTGTGCAGTCTTTAAATCGTTTTGTGCTTGAGTTAATTCTTTAGCATTTTCTTGTGCAGTCTTTTGTGCATCTTGCGCTTCTTTTGCTTGCTTGTCTAATTCTGCTTTAACTGGCTGATAGTCTTTATTAACAGCATCATAAGTCTTTTGTACTTGTTCAACTTGACCTTGAGTCTTACTAATTTCTTCATTAGTCTTGTTCAAAGTTTCAGTATTAGTCTTTAATGCATCTTCTTGACCCTGACGATTAGTTAAAGCTTCTGCTTGTTTAGTATTTTGAACATTAATTTGTTCTTGCGTACTTTGAACATCAGTATTTGCTTTATTCACATCATCTTGTGCAGACTTAACATTATTTTCATAAGAAGCATCATAATTTGCTTGAGCTTTAGCTTGCGCATCTTGCGCAGTCTTTAATTGATCTTGAGCGTCAGCTAAAACATTTTGAGCTGATTGATTATTTGAATCAGCAGTTAAAACATTTGCTTGAGCATCTGGAACTTTACGAACAGCGTCATCGCGATCAGCTTGAGCTTTATTTAATT
>CAZBVD010000410.1:0-1988 GCA_964495235.1 uncultured Dysgonomonadaceae bacterium
TTTTGCTGATAGGTTCGGTTGTAAACAATGGCATTGTAGTGCTCAACGTAGGAGGCTGGCTTCACGGTTACGGTATTATGCTTGCTGTAGATTATCTTGCGGCCGGAATGATTGTCCTCACTTCATTTGTGTCGGCCCTGTCATGGTTCTACTCCTCACGCTGGTTCAAAACTAAAGAGGTAGGTCACCTGTTCAATGTAGTGTTCTTCACTTTACAACTGGGTATTATCGGCGCATTTATGGCCGCCGATTTATTTAATCTATATGTGTGGTTTGAGGTAATGTTGGTGAGTTCGTTTGTATTGCTAACTTTGGGTGGAGAGCGATTTCAGCTCGAAGGCTCAATAAAGTATGTAGCCATCAATGTATTCTCGTCAACCATATTTCTGGCAGGTATCGGAATGGTGTATGGCCTCACCGGCACAGTTAATATGGCTGCAGCAGGTTTGGCGCTCGATGCCATGTCAAACCAAACATTGCCCATGGTTGCAGCAGTTTTCTTTTTGGTGAGTTTTGGAATAAAAGCCGCTATCTTCCCACTCTTTTTCTGGTTGCCTGCATCGTATCACACACCGCCCATTGGCATATCGTCATTCCTAATAGCATTAATGACTAAAGTAGGCGTTTATACTTTAATCCGTTTTTTCACCATTATCTTCCCATTAGATGGAACAATGCTAAAGCCTGTGTTTATGATTCTTTCGGGCTTCACCATGGTGGTAGGTGTTTTTGGTGCAGCTGCTCAAAACGATTTCCGCAAAATACTATCATTCCATATTGTATCGCAAATAGGATACATGCTCATGGGGCTGGCCATTGGCACGCCATTGGCTATTGCAGGAGCACTCTTTTTTGTATTGCACAATGTGTTAGTAAAAACCAATCTATTTTTCATTAGCGGATTGGTTGGTCAAGTGTCTGGAACTTATAGCCTCAAAAAACTAGGAGGCATATTTGCTCAGTTTCCATTTATTGCTTTAGTGTTTGCTATTTCAGCATTCTCGCTCACAGGCGTTCCCCCGCTTACAGGTTTCTGGGGTAAGTATATGTTGGCTAAAGCAGGTTTTATATCTGGCGACTGGATAATAGTAGTTGTATCGTTAATGGTGAGTATGATTACACTGTTTTCGATGACAAAAATATGGAATCAAGTATTTTGGAAACCTTTGCCCAAAGAAACTGTTTTAAAACAAACATCTATTGGTGAAGCATACACCGCTCATAAACCCATGTTTTGGGTTATAGGTGTGCTCTCCATCGCTATTTTGGTTGTCAGTTTTCTACCAGAAGCCTTTGTCGATTTCACAGAAAAGGCGGCCAATGTAGTAGTTGAGCGCAACCAGTACATCAATTTAATTTTAAACCGATAGAATAATAAAAACTATGATACAACTGTTGAAATGGTTAGGAATAGTTGCCCTTGTTGTAACATTGGCAATAAATATGATGTATGGCAATGCCATTACACCCCAATGGTATATAGCGCTGTTCTTTGGTGTTGCCATAGTTGGTTGGCTCACCTCATTTTTATATGCTCGCAAAGCTTTCTTTCAAGTTATATACTTGGTAGAGCTTATTTTCTTTTTCTTGTGGGAACTTACAAAAGCAAGCTATGCAGTAGCATACGAAGTTGTTACACCCTCTCACACCATGCACCCTGGCATTATAGCCGTGCCGCTTGATGCTAAGACCAACCTTGAGATAACTATCTTTTCATCAATGGTTACACTCACCCCAGGCACACTTAGTCTTGATGTATCGGCCGATAAGTCGCATCTGTTTGTACATGCTATGAATATAGGTAAAGACAATAGCGCAACTTTAATAAACGAATTGAAAAACGGATTCGAACGAAGAGTTATTCGTATTCTTGAATAAAACAAAAAACAGTATGAGCTTAATTAATATCATTCTTACAGTAGTTATTGTTGTATTGGCAGCAAGTGCAATACTTGTGCTATATCGTTTTATAAAAGGACCCACTTTGC
>CAZBVD010000411.1:0-1987 GCA_964495235.1 uncultured Dysgonomonadaceae bacterium
TTGATGAAAGCAGCAATGATTGGAGAAAAAAAGTAAAAGAGCTTCAGTTAGAAGGGCATCAATTAGAAGTTGGTGAGTCGGAGTTTGATAAAATGATGAATGTTAGAGGAATACCTCATTTTATTTTGTATGACAATGAGGGCAATCTGAAACTGTATAAAGCTCCAAGACCAAGCTCAAGAGAGATTAGAGCCATATTTGACGAAATTTAATTTGCTCTATTTTATAATGACTATTATCAAAACAAACATTCTTATACAACTAAGAATGTTTGTTTTTTTAATTATTAATCAGATGAGAAAAGTTTTATTATTACTAGTAATAGTTTTAGCTACTTCATGTTACAGTAAACAGAATAAAGGTGTTGCAACTTTAACTAAAGGAGAAACAAAATTAATTGAAGAAACTCAGCTTTTTCAAGATAAACTACAACAATTAATCAGTAAGGTGCAACCCGCTACAGTAGTAATTACAACTCATGAGTTATTGGCTGGTGTAAGAGGTATGTCTGCTAGTGGAGTATCTGTGAGTGAAGATGGAATAATAATTACCGCAGGACATATGGTTATAGCAGGTGGTGAATATTCTATTACTTACCCCAACGGAACAAAAGCTCCTGCCTTGGGTTTAGGTAAAATTGGGACGCTTGATTTAGGATTGTTGAAAATAACAGAAGAGGGAAACTATCCATTTGCAGAAATGGGGTATTCGTCGTCTTTAGAAGTAGGCGATCATTGTTTTAGTTTGGCTTATCCAGGTAGTTTTAATGTTAAAATGGCGGTGCGATTGGGTAAAGTAGCTTCGCTAAAGGATGGACAATTTGGTTTTCTAAGAACAACCTGTTTGATGGAGCCTGGAGATTCTGGAGGTCCTGTTTTTGATATGAATGGTAAGGTAATTGGCATTCGTAGTTATATTGGCATGTCTTTGGATGAGAATTATGATGCTCCTATAGATTATCATAGAGAGTACTGGACAGCGTTGCAAGAGGCTATAGAATATCGTTTCTACCCCGATAAGGACTCTGTTGAATATCCAACTGACCCTGTTGATTATATCTCTTATGATGAGGCAAAGTTTAAAGAGAGTATGAGTGATAGGGCAGATTTTATTGCCACAATATTAAGTAAGAAAGGTGAGGTGGAGAACACAATTCAAGGGCTTCTTGTAAATTTAGACCAACCTGCAGGTAATAATAAAGTTGCTAATAATAGCTATGTGGTGAGTAAGGGTTCTGAAGTTTTGAATGATGCTATAGTAAAAGTTGGAGACCAGGTTTTTGATGCAGCTACAGTTCTTTATAGAGACAATGAGAGAGATTTAGTTTTAATAGGTTTAGATAGCAAGCTGAATAGCGCCATAGCGCTTCAAAATATTGTAAATGAAAATATGCAAGAAGGAGCTGTTGGTAGGATTCTTTATTCTCCTATAGTTAATGGCGATGATTTGATAAGTGTTCTAGGGGCAGCAGATTTTAAACTTTCAGGAAAATATAGCTCTGGATATCTAGGAACTAAAGTAGAATTGAAAGATGGTAAGAATATAATAACTTCAATTCAGCCAAACAGTTCTGCCGAGGAGTCTTCGTTAAGTATTGGTGATGAGTTGCTTCGTATAAATGATGTAGAAATAGATGAACCTTCAACTTTAATTGCTGAGCTTAAAGAGAAGAAACCTTTTGAAGTTATAACTCTTGTAAGAGCTAAGGATAGTGTGCAAGATACTTTGCAAATAGAGCTTAAAGTAAGGCCATATAGCGGCATTGACCATATTTCTGAAGAGTTTGAAGATGGAAGAAGCGATCGTAGAGATGGGTTTGATAAAATATTTATACACGATGCTCGTTTAAAACCTTCTGAGTGTGGTGGACCAATTGTTGGCTTAGATGGAAAAGTTTTGGGTTTAAATATGGCGCGTTATAGCAGAACAAGCAGTCTTGGACTGTCGGGAAAAGAAATCTACGATTTTATAAGTAGTTATTTAAGCA
>CAZBVD010000412.1:0-1976 GCA_964495235.1 uncultured Dysgonomonadaceae bacterium
TTGGCTATCAAAGTATTGGTTTGTGTATTATAATCATCTACTATTTAATGAAAGGGAAATTCTAACGCAATAATTTATCTGGTCTATTACGTAGTTTAGTATAACTCCGCAACTAAGTTGAAAAAATAAAAAGACTCTTAATCAATGGGCTTCATATATTGATGAGCACTTTTAAAAGAAACCCTTAAACCAATTTCTCTCCAAAATTCTTCCATGGTACAACTGTTGCTGCAGAACGTTTCTGTGATTCGTTACCGCCATATACAAGATATTTATTTAGGTTAGTTTTTCCCGATATATTTTCGTAAAAATTAAGGCCTTTGAACAAGTTTGGCATAATAGTCTCTGTAGCTTTAAACTCTACAGCCTCTTGTGTTAGTCCTGCTTGAATTATCAAATCAACTTCGTTGCCTGCAACATCTCGCCAAAACCATATGTCGTTCAATTGATTGCAATGGTGCATTCTTTTTACATATTCTGCAATCATCATATTTTCGAAGAGGCTACCTTTGAAATCTGTTAATTGAATTTGTTCAACATCATCCAACTTAAGCAAATAGCAAAGCAACCCCGTGTCGTAAAAATAAAGTTTGGGTGTCTTGACTATTCGTTTTGAAAAGTTCTTATAATATGGAGGCAGCAAAAAAAGTATATAGCTACTTTCTAAGGCTGATAACCATGCCTTTGCTGTTGGTTGTGATATTCCGCATTGCTTGGCTATTGAGCTTAGGTTTAGTAACTGCCCGGCACGTGTAGCGCATAAAGACAAGAAGTTTTGAAACAGACGCATATCTTTGATAGCAATAAGCTCACTTACATCTCGCTGAATGTATGTTTGAACATAATTTGAATAAAATATCTTTGAAGGAATTTCTCTATCAAAAATTGCAGGATAAAATCCCTTTACTAAGTTTTCGATATAGTTTTCTTGTAACAAACTTGCTCCATTTAGCTCTTGTAAATCGAAAGGAAAAAGCTTAAATATAGCAACACGCCCCGCTAAGCTTTGAGTAATATTTTGCACAAGATGGAAATTCTGAGAACCTGATAATATAAATTGCCCCATCAATTTATCTTCATCTACTTTTGTTTGTAAATAAGAAAATAGGGAGGGCACACGTTGAACTTCGTCAAGAATTACGTATCCTGAGTACTCTCTTAGAAATCCGTTAGGATCAGTTGCAGCAAAACTTCTAACATCAGGGTTTTCCAAACTAACATAGCGGTATTCAGGAAACATATATTTTAGCAATGTAGTTTTACCCGATTGTCTAGGACCTGTAACTGCTATTATAGGATATTTGTCAACTAGAAAATTGATAGCGGAAATTATTTCTCTTTTCAACATCATTCTAAATAGGTTTATGCCTTAATAATGAAGAACAAAGATAGCATAACTTTCAAATATATCACCATCAACTTTGAAATATCTTGCGCTTGACTTTGAAATATCCTACCTTCAACTTTGTAATATACACCAGCTATTTACCCTAATATCAACACATCGATAGAATGCAAAGCTGTGGAATGCTTTTAAAAACATGTAAGAATAATGCTTTGCATTAACAGATTGCATGGTGCAGGCCAATTACAAATTGTGAGGTGCAAAACAGCTTTATTAAACTACCAGCACCACTCGTGCACAATTGTAATGCATGAGTTGCTTTAGCGAACAATTTTATGAAAGCTCTCTAAGCTAGCTTATTTCCTAAAGATGCCAAATTCGACACCTTAAAGCTTTGCGTTAACTTCTCTGAAAGCTAATCTCTTTCTTGTTTGGTTAAATTTCATATCTAAAAAGCATCAATTATATCAGCATATTAAACTATATTTGTGCAAACAGAAAAACAACAATCTTAATTGAACCTTATGCACAACATCACAAAAATAATCTCTCTCGTTTTCTCTCTCATCCTTTTGACAGGATGCACACTCCATTCAGAAAACAAATCGAAAAAGAATGACGAAACAGCAGA
>CAZBVD010000413.1:0-1973 GCA_964495235.1 uncultured Dysgonomonadaceae bacterium
CAAATCGGATACATTATTTATTGCTTCAATTTTCTTTGGCTTGGGTGCCGAAACAATTAACCGATGCTTTGGACGTGTAAAAGCTACGTAAAGCAAGTTAAGGTTATCAATATAAGAATATAGTTTTTCTTCTAAATACTCTTGTTTAAAAATAGTAGATGCCAACCTATTTGAGTATAATACAGGCACTACACCCAAATCGTTAAAGGGCGCAACACTTGGCTTACACCATAATATGTCTTGCCCCGATCGGGGCTCAAATTTCCAGTTAGCAAAAGGCAGAATAACTGCGCCAAACTGTAAACCTTTTGATTTATGAATAGTCATGAGCTGTATGGCATCTTGATTATCGGGAGAGAAAAGACTTTTCTTATCTTTCACTTCGTCCCACCACATCAGAAAACCATTTAAATCGGCAGTCTTTCTAGCACTATAATCATTTATAAGATCAAGAAATGCTTGAATATAAACAGTGTCTGTTGATGCTGTTGCTTCTTTAAGCATATCAAACAACGCTTCTGTCAATTCATATAGAGGCAATGATAATATAGAATTAAGCTTCTGTTCCAATTCATGGGGAAACTCCTCAGTATGCTGCTGCACATAATTATCGAAAGTTTCCGATGCACTCATTTTGGTGGTGAAGCGATAGTATTCGTATATAGCACGTACTTGTTTTGTCTTTTCGTGTGGACTGTTGATATACTGTAGCACGGCTACCACAGCTTTTATACACGATGAGTTATTAAGCAACAATGCTTCATTTGAAATAAAATCGTAATTGTATTCAGAATTTGGGTTCTCATCTTTATACTGCAATAGTCGCTCAGAAACAACTACTGCCTCCTTACCTGTGCGCACAAGAATGGCAATATCTTTTAGTTGAAAACCATCTTCTTGCAACTGCTCCAAAGTCTTTGGCAGTTGTTCCAGAGCTACATCTTCCCATTTAATGTCTCTCTCCTGCTCTATAAAGTTGATGCTCACCCTACCGGCATTTACTTCTCTAATGGGCGCAATAAGTTGCGACACCTGATTGTATGCACTCTCTATTTTAGTTGAATAATAAGCATTATTTTGTATCTCTTCGTCTGTACCAATATATTCGGCTTGTAATACAGAAGCAGCATTTTCAAAAAACTTATTATTGAATGTAACAATATTTCCATCGCTCCGCCAATTGGTTTCTAAAACATGCTGCTGAATATTAGGCGTTGAAAAATCTTTATCTATTTGTTCCTCAAGCAGTCGCCAATCAGAATTTCGCCATCTATAGATGCTTTGTTTCACGTCACCCACAATCAAATTGTAGTTCCCTGAAGCTAAACTCTCTTGCAAGAGTGGGCGAAAATTATTCCACTGCATAGTGGATGTGTCTTGAAATTCATCAATCATAAAATGATTGAGGCGCGACCCTATCTTCTCATATACAAATGGAGATTCGCTATCTGCAATTATCTTATTAAGTAGCTCTTTGGTGTCGGATAAAAACAACATGTTAGCTTCACGTCGATATGCCTGCATCCTATTGTTTACATCGCTCAATATACCCAGTGTGTTAAAAAGACGCAATATCTCTTTAGCTGAAGCATATTCAGTGCAATTGTCGTAAAGATGAATGATTTCTTTCACACAATCGTTAAGACCATTAGCATATGCACTTTCAATTGAAGTTTTAATTTCAGTAGCCGTTGATTTTGTATACCAAAACTCAACATCGTCGGGGAATTTAAGAAAAGTAGCAGTCATATCGGGTAGCTCACCATTTGCCCAATTCTCAAACTTTAAGAATTGAGACGAACCACTGCCTCTAAAGTCAGAAAAGCTCAAATTGTAGAAATCTGCAGTTTTTTTTGCACGTTTACCTATCTTTCTCACCTGATTTTCATAATCACGCGTAATAACCTGTATTTTTTTCTTATAGTCGTTTAACGTTTCTCTATCATTTATCTGATCTTGCACATTCTTTGGCA
>CAZBVD010000414.1:0-1963 GCA_964495235.1 uncultured Dysgonomonadaceae bacterium
CTAAACGATGGAAGAAAAAAAAGTAAGTACATTGTTCGAGGAAATGAAAGATGATTTGGCAGACTATGTCTCCAATAGATTAAGACTATTTAAATTACAAACTTACGCAAAGACTAGCAAAAGTGGAGCTTCATTAATTTACACAATTGTAGCTATACTGCTAATATTATTTGCATTAAACTTAGTCTTTATTACGCTAGCAATATTTCTTGGTGAAATTTTAGGGAGCATGGCTCTCGGATTTGCGATAGTATCATTGTTTGCGATAGTTGTTGTTACAATAATTATAATGACAAGAAAATCTATTAGACGTGGATTGACAAATAGGATAGTATCTTCTCTAATGAATGATGATAAAGAATAACAACATTATGAAAACATACAAACTAACCCCTCTTGATCAATTAAAAATAGAAGAAAAGCAACTGCGTGAAGAAATTAAGATTTCCGAGCAAAAAATGGCTTTCCAACTACAGTATATTCATGATAATTGGGGCTCGATGTTGCTAAGAAGCACTACTTCATCAATCATGAACAAGGTTACTGACAGAGTAGGTGGTTCATCACCTGTTTCAAACACTTCTTATCTAACTAGATCAGTTGGTGGTGGTTGGGGTAGTTTTATTCTATCGAATTATAAGTCTGTTGGTTCTATAGGTTGGAGGTTACTTAAACCTATAGCACTAGGCTTTTTAACTAAAAAAGCTACTTCGATGCTCTTTTCAAAGAAAAAGAAAAGATAAATACTATAATTTATGCTTCAATAGAGGAAAATTAAGAAAAGACTAAAATTACATTATGTTGTAGAGCGGTGGACGGTATTTATACCGTCCACTTTTGCTATTACAGCGCATAGGTTTTGCACATCTTTCAAACTGTGTACACTCACATCTACTTCTCCTTCAAATATTCCATCATTTGATGATATATTAATACCTAGAATATTTACCGGAGCTTCTTCTGATATCTTTGCAATAATACGATTTAATATTCCTTTTTTATCTATACCCGTGAAAGAGACAGACGACTGAAAAGTATATTGTTTGTAATCTCCCCACACCACTTCTATAATCCTATCTCCATAATTAGACTTAAGTTTAAGGCCCGCTTGGCAAGAGCTTTTATGAACTTCCACTTTCTCTTCATCGGTTATATACCCAAACACGTCATCACCAGGCAAAGAGTTACAACATCTAGGCAAAATAAAATTTTTAACCTTATTGTTTTCAAGCAGATTAAACTTTGCCTTCCTATCAACTTTCTCTTTTTCAAGAGATGTTTCATTCTCACTATCTTTTGTAACCTGCACAGACTTAACTTTTGCACCACCATCCGCAGGCTTACGCATTGCATTATAAGCTTGTTTCATATAGCGCAACAGCAAGTTGTCGGACTCAGCCTCCTTTTTATCTTTAAAGAAATCAGAGAAATGCTTAGGAAGTTCAATATCACCACTCCCAATTTTATAAAACAGGTCCTCTTTTTTATCAATACCATAGTAATGCGAGATTCTGTCGAGCGTGCTTCTCTCCAAATGCTGTCCCTCAAACAGGTTATCTAGCTTCAACTTACCCTCTTTAGCAATAGCTCTTCTCTCGCGACGCAGGGCAGCCTCTATTCTAGTTCTAGCCTTGGCAGTAGTAACAAAAGTGAGCCATTCGGGCTGTGGTTTTTGTGAAGCCGATGTTAGCACTTCTACTTGATCACCACTGTTCAATTTCTGACTTAGTGGAACTAACTTATGGTTAACCTTTGCCCCAAGGCAATTGTCTCCTATATCTGTATGCAACATATATGCAAAATCTAGGGCAGTGGCACCTTGTGGAAGAGTTTTAATGTCACCTTTAGGTGTAAAAACAAATATCTCACTAGCAAAAAGATTCAACTTAATGGTATCTAAAAAGTCAACAGCATTTGGATTAGGATTGGCCAATATTTCTTGAATAGTTTTCAACCATTTATC
>CAZBVD010000415.1:0-1955 GCA_964495235.1 uncultured Dysgonomonadaceae bacterium
GTATCAATTTCTTGATCCATTTCATCTAAACATCGGTCACATGGAATTTGAATTGCACCAAATAAATGGAAATCAAACTCGAATGCATCTACTGTTTTTGTAACTGTGAGCTCCGCTGTAACAATGCCCCTTTTAACATCCTCGTGGTCAATTGCATCAAAGAACTTCTGATTCAACTCATAAGAATAAGCTGTTGTTCCATCAGGTAGGTTTTCTAAATCTATTTTGTATTGACTAAATTTTGCCACGTCTAATTTTTATAATAAAGCGCCGCAAAGATACTGTTTTTTTCTTTACTTGCTTTCATTTTTAATTAATTATTTATGAGTGTAAGGATTAAGGCATCAATTATTTGGTGATAATTTAGTTTTTTGAAGCCGCTTCCAAAACAATTTGCTGCATTTTATCAAAATTATCTTCCATGCTTGTCAACAATTTAAACTGTGCTAATGTACGTTCCAAATTGTGTTCTTTGTGTTTAGTTTTGTAATATGTATCGCCATTGAGATAATCGGTTAAGAAACGAACAGTTTGCATGTATGTTAGCAGTTTTGCACCAAATGCCAAGTTGTTTATCTCCACTTCGGTTAGAAAAGAAGATGCATTTTCTAAATAGCCTTTGGTATAACCTTCAAAAATATCTAAGTCTATTGAAACATTATCTAAGTTTGTATCATCTTCATCGCCTGTGTTAGCACCAGATCTCATAAAATCACCAAAATCTGATAACACATATCCGGGCATTACAGTGTCTAAATCTACAACACATAGCACTTGATCGTTTGAGTCAAACAAAATATTGTTTACTTTAGTATCGCAGTGGTTGGTTCTTTTCGGAAGTAATCCTTCGCGATGCAATCTCTCTTGCTTAGTCATATCTTCAGCACGCGCCTCAATTTCTTTGATTAAATTACTAACCTTAGCAACTCTGCCAGCGGCATCTTTCTTTACAGCTTCTTGGAATTCTTCTAAACGAAACTCCATATTATGGAAGTTGGGTATAGTTTCAAACAGTGGACCATTGGGTAAATCAGCCAACATTTTTTGGAACTCACCAAAAGCCAAGCCTGCTCTATAAGCTAATTCAGGATTAATTGTATCGTAACTTTTGCTATCACTGATAAAGTACATCAATCTCCAATAGTTTCCTTCTGCATCTTTATAATAAAATTTACCATCGTGTGCAGGAATAAAACTAAGAACCTTACGATCTATATCAGAAACCTTTCTCTCTTCCAATTTTTTACGCACATGATTTGTGACACGTAAAATATTGTTTTGCAGCTGTGGAACATCTTTAAATATTTGATGATTTATTCTTTGTAAAACATACTCTTTGTCACCGCTTTTTATTTTAAAAGAATCATTGATATGTCCTGCTCCTAATGGCTTTACTTCAGTTGTATTATTTTTCTCTATAAACTGAAATACTATTTCTTTTAATTGATCTTTATCTTGCATAGCTACTTTAGTTAATGTTATATTAGTAATCGGGTTAGTATTTATTTGTCAAACTGTTTTAGCATTATAAAAACAAGGAGAAATATCTTATTCAAAAACAAGATCTCCAAAAAACTGCGGAACATGAAAGTTGGGGTCTGGTGTGTCTATTGGGTTCCAGCTAATGTAATGTGGCTCATTTGTTTTGTCTCCGCACTTGTAAAAGTTAGCGCCTATTAACTGTTTCGAAAGTTTTTCATCAGTTAAAAACCCAAGTGCTTCTTTAGGGATTTCTGCATATAATGCCCAATCGCTTACTTGAAGGCCTTCTCTGTAAACATGTTTAATAGTGGTGAACCTCTCTATTGAAGACATTAACTCATCTGAAAGTCGTTTCATTGTTTCTTTGCTTTCTCGTTCTGAAGCAAGAAGCACACCATGAACATTGAACTCAAAGTTACGGTATTTTTTCTCACCTTTGCGTTGCACAAAAAACTCTACACAACTATCTTCCC
>CAZBVD010000416.1:0-1947 GCA_964495235.1 uncultured Dysgonomonadaceae bacterium
TACCACTCACTGTTTTTTCTTCTGCTGCAGCTGCTCTTAAAAGCACTCTGTCTGCTAATGGTTTAATATTCATTTTTCTTTTAATTAAAATAGTTAATATATTAGTTTTATTTTTTTTGTTCTATTCGCTTACGAATAGTGATTAGATTTCTATTATCTATATAACGAAATCTGTGCCAAAACAGTTGTGTGACTTTATGTGTGACAAAAAATGGTTCTCAGTTTAAGTAAGCTGACAAAAGTGCAGACGGCAGGTCTTGATACAATGTGTTTGTTGGTGTTTTTAACAAAAGTGTCAGAGCAAAAGAAATCCGCAAAATAGGAATTTAATTACTTCTACTTTGCGGATTTCTTTTTGATAATTATTGTATCTGCTTATTAAAGCCTAAATTTACTTTAGTAACTTACTATTAATAAATGAGCTCAAAATTATCAACTATTAATTTGCTACCCGGTGCGCCAATAAAGTAGTCTCCCAAATAGCTCGATGTAAATACAACAATAATGTGTGTTGGCTTGTCAGTGGCAATATCTCCCCATGTAGCTTCTGGCATCATGCTTGGATCTGTAGCCGATGTGTTTCCATCATGACCATACTTCAACACATGTTTTGCATATTCGTTCACACCTTCTGGTGCTTGTCCATTGCTAGCATATTTAATTTCTACTTCTTTTGTTGTCCACTCTTTTTGCGTTTCACCACTTCTGTACCAAGCAACACCCAATCGTTTTACTTCATCGCCATCTCTTTTTTCAAGAATAAGGTACATATCCATGGCATCTACACCTTCAACAGGTTTCCGTTTACCATCCAACAATCCTTCGGCAGGAGTGTATTTATAATCTATTTTAAATGCTTTAGGCATTTGTGTATATGGAATTCCGAAAACTGGACGAGCATTTACTGTATTTCCAATATCGAATCTGCCAGTAAAAATGTTTCCAGCAGCAACACCTTTACCCGCAATAGAGCCAAAGAAGCCCATGTTTGTAGTAGTTAGTTCAGCAGCAAAATTACCTTGTTCGGTTTCAAAAGGCTTTGTGGGCAATTTAGATTTATCGCCACTCAATGCAATTATTGCACCTTGGTTTCCTGTTCCCCATGTTTTATCTCCATCGTTTTCACCAATTTCTTCATACTCATAATTAGAGTGAATGGCACTGTACCACAAGTTGAAATTGCTGTTCGGAATTTGTGCATCTTTTGAGGTGTCACGTTCTACCACCACATAATAAACCTTAATGCTACCATCTTCAGCTTGAACTGTGTATGCTACTGGTTGTGAGAAATCTTGTTTTTCACCAACTGCTGGTGATACTTTTGCATAGTCCGATACTTTTATGTTAGACGCACTGAGGTTTGTTACGAACATATCTCCAGATACTCTCACATAAATGGTGTCGCCTTTTATTTGAGTTGAACCAATCTGACCTTCAAGTTGAAAAAACAACATCTCTTTGTCAGACAGTTTCCCAAAATAGTCTCTTGTAGAGCAGCCTGTTATTATCAATCCTATTAGGAATAGGAAACCAATTATCTTTTTATTCATCATTGTCTGTTTTAGAAATAATATGAGAACCCAAAACCAAGTTTCAATAGGTCGAATTTGAGATTTAGGTCTGTAGATTTATTACTTGCATCTTTTTTACGAGTGTCCTCAGATGGAAGATTGTTTTCAGGATACTGATAGCTCACATCTTCTTTTGAGTGCGAGAATCCAAGAATACCCATATTCAAATCAAAAGCAAAGTTATCTGTAAGGAAAACAAGAATGCCTGGTCTGATACTTACTCCCATACTATGTTTTACAGCATATTGACGTTCCAGAATATCAGATATATATGTTTCAGACGGGCCACTATTATATCCATAATACAATTCGGTTTGATTGGTTACATAGAAAACATTGTTGGATGATATGGGTATATGATTTTTGATAAATCCTA
>CAZBVD010000417.1:0-1947 GCA_964495235.1 uncultured Dysgonomonadaceae bacterium
GTGCAATTTTACTTGTAAAATCAGCCAAAGCCTGCATCTCAGAAGTTTTTACTATACTAATTGTTGCAGCACGAATATTAGGGTCTCCTTTAAGAAGATCAAAATAGTCAAAAAACTCTTGTGCAAACCCCTCCAAATCGGGCTTTGTCTTATATAGTAGTCCTAATGAAGTTCTATAAACAGGTTCAAAACCAGGACTCAATACTTCGGTTGCAGCAGCTAAGAGATATTTTGTTTTGTTGCGCAGCGCATAAGCCGTTTCCACACTCGACATAAAACACATCTCCGAAGCAATAAACTCAAACATGCCATCGGGAATGGCTTTAACAAAATCGTCAAACTCCATCTCTCTTCCATTATCTTCAAAAATAGAACGTGAACCAAGTTTTGAACCATTGCTCGCAGCAGCCTCCCATTTCAAAGGATTTGCAAAAGCTTTTTCGGGCAACCAGCCCGAAGCATGGCTAAAGAGCAACATCCCATAACTTTTGGCTGGAGCAATCAGCTTAGTATCGGCAATAACTTGTCGCAATAACTCGGGCGATGCAGAGTTGTCATTATTATAAGTTCGCACAGTATCAGATACAACTTTACCTTTTCGCAACACAATATTCATCAACACGGGGTTGCTACCTCCTCTTGTGTCTGCAAAAACAAGCAGCGAGCCATCATTTTTAGAATTACCCCACCCCTCCATCAGTGAAGCATGCACAGCACTCATTTCATGAGATAAATCATTATCAAGGGCTACATAAACAAGTACAGTTCTCCCTCGTAGCAGTAGAGGCTCATCACTTTTTGAGCATGAGAAAACAAGAAGTAACAAGAATATATATAAATAGTCCCTTTTCATTTCTAACTCAATTTAAACAACTATTATCTAGCTGAAGTTTACAACAAATCTAACACTTTATTTTGTAAGTTTGTTCTTTAAATAATGCTTAAACAAACAAAAATGCAACAGATAGTTAAAACCTTCTCTCTTGTCTCTACTACTTTAATCTTCATGCTATTCACGTTTAGTAGCTGCACAACAAAAGAATCAAAGTCTACACAAAGCATGCCAGCAAACACTTCCGAAGCTTCTGCACAAACTAAAGCTTCGCAAGCAACATTTCCTTTACCCCCTGTTCCTATAATGATGACCAATCCCGATGAAATTGTGGACTATCTATCAGAACATTATTGGGATTTATATGACTTTTCTGACACCTCCCTCATTAATCAACCCGATATCACTGAGCAGGGGTTGGCTGACTATATTCAACTATTGAATCAACTCTCCTTCACTGATGCAGAGCAATCAATCAACACAATGTTGAACAAAGCAAAGCTCAACCCTATTATGTACAGCCACTTTGCATCGCTCTACGAAAAGTATTTACACGACCCCAACTCACCCTTTAGAAACGAACAGCTATACACACCCGTTGTAAAACATTTAGTAAAATCGGGGGTGTTACCACAAGAGAAACAAGAACTATATAGTTTTCAACTTGAGATGGTGCAAAAAAACAGCATAGGCTCCACCGCCATTAACTTTGAATACACCCTTGCCAATGGCGATAAAAAGATGATGCACAATTTGCAAAGCAAATACTTGATTCTATTTTTCACCAACCCCAACTGCCCAGGTTGTGCCTCCACAACAGATCAGTTAGTCAATTCTTTATCGTTGCAGAACATCTTCTCGCTCAACACCCCTAACAACAAGGAACTCACTGTTCTCAGCATCTACCCCGATGCTAATATTGATGAATGGAGCAAAGCACTGCCCCGTCTGCCTCAAAAGCATTGGTTAAACGGCTATGACGATGGAGAAGTTATTTACAATAACCTACTGTATGATCTAAAAGCAATTCCAACGCTCTATCTATTAGACAAAGATAAAAAGGTGATTCTGAAAGATGTTTCTTTGGGGGAAATTGAGGAGTATTTTATGGAATT
>CAZBVD010000418.1:0-1935 GCA_964495235.1 uncultured Dysgonomonadaceae bacterium
ACAATAGAAGGTTTAAATAGTGAAACAGCCTACACAGCAACATTGAAAAATGGAGTTAAAACTAGAGGTGTAAAAGAATTTGAAACCCTTGTAGATATAGGTAATGCTATTGCTGTTTACCCAGAGGATGATTTTATAGCTATGCTTAGTTCTGCAAACGATGGAGATGTTTTTGCTTTATTCCCTGGAGTTTACGGAGATGGTTCAAAATTTGTTATCAACAAGAATATAGAGATAAAAGCAGTATATCCATATGATAAACCTGTACTAAATGGATACTTATCAATTGAAGATGGAGCAGGATTATTACTAAAGGACTTAAGTCTTGATGGCAGTAATTTAGCTGACGGAAATCAATCAATAATCTTTAATACAGCAGACATTAATTATAATGATATAAAAATTGATGGTTGCGAAATAAAAAACTATTCTAAAGGTTTATTATATCTGAACGTTGCATCTCTCGTAAATACAATTACATTTAATAATAATATTATATCTAATATAGAATGTAGTAGAGGTGACTTTTTAGACTCACGTAAAGGTGCATTCCATCATTTATATTTTACTAACAACACAGTTTATAACAGTTGTGTAGGTAGAGATTTTATACGTTTCGATGATGCATCATCTAGCTTTCCAGGAGTTACACCTCAAATAAAAGTAGATCACTGTACACTCTATGGAGTATCAAACTCGTCTAAACGTTTACTATACGTTAGATTTAAGGGAAACAAGATAACTTTCACAAATACAATTGTAGCTGAAACTGATGGCATGTTCTCGAATCAGGCAAATACAGACCCTGATCCAATATTTGGAGGAAATAATTTTTTTAATGCGCCTAACTTATTTTCTGCATCTGGAAGTTCATCAAAATTCCATGATGACTCAGCTTCTAATGAAGATCCAGGTTTTACAAATCCTGCAGAAGGCAATTTCACAGTAACAAATGAATTGCTTAAAGCAAAAGGTTTAGGAGATCCACGTTGGATAAAATAATTATATAATTTACAACCCAGCTGATCTGATAATTAATTATTCATCATTTCTTCTGGGTTGTTTTTTTGCTTTAAATTTCAACTAAAAAAATATTGAATTAATGAAAAGAATTATACCAATATTATTTTTGGCTATTATCATGGCTTCTTGCGCTAATGGGAATGCTGAAAATAATACATATAAATACGAATATTTATACACTGATCTCCCTTTTGAGATGCCTAAAGTTCAAGTTCCAGAATTTCCAGAGTATAACATCAATCTTAAAGACTTTGGAGGAATTCCTGATGGTATAACATTAAATACAAATGCATTTGAAAATGCAATGCAACATCTTTCTGATAAAGGTGGAGGAGTATTAAATGTACCAAAAGGTATATGGTTCACCGGTCCCATTGTCTTTCGTTCTAATATAAATCTACACCTAGAAAAAGGAGCTTTGATACTATTCTCTCCAGATTTTGACTTATATCCACTTGTAGAGACCATTTTTGAAGGGTTGGATACGCGTAGATGTCAATCTCCCATTTCAGGTAGAAATTTAGAAAACATAGCTATTACTGGAAAAGGTTCAATAAATGGGTCGGGTGAAAAATGGAGACCGCTCAAAAAAGAAAAGGTTACTGAAAGTCAATGGAAGAAAACTGTTGCTTCAGGAGGTGTTGTTCAAAATGACAATTACTGGTTTCCTTCTGAAGGTTCTTTAAAAGGAGCTGAAATGAGTGATATGAATGTTCCACGAAAAGATATGACAGAAGCACAATGGCTTGAAGTTAAAGATTTTCTCCGTCCTGTAATGGTAAGCTTTATTGAATGTAAAAATGTATACTTAGAAGGAGTGTTATTTGAAAACTCACCTGCTTGGAATATTCATCCATTAATGTGCGAGAATGTTATTTTGGATGGACTATTTGTGCGAAACCCATATTACTC
>CAZBVD010000419.1:0-1934 GCA_964495235.1 uncultured Dysgonomonadaceae bacterium
TAGATGGAGCTAATGATATAATGCGCTTGTAGTTTTGTGCAGATAATGTGGCTATGCTTAAAATGAAAAGCATTGAGAAGATGATTCTTTTATTCATTGTTGTGATAATTGATTCAGTTTGAAGTTTTGCTCTGAAGCTGTTAGTTGTTTAACACCTTGCAAAGGTAGCTAATATTTTTATTGTAAGATAACACTCAGCAAGTGTATCCTGCTCTGTGTGTAAGGTGAATTAGCTCTTCAAATACTTATTGTCTTTCTCTAAAATATCTTTAATGTAGTTTGTAATATCCTCCCATGGCAAAAGCTTGCCTTTTCCTAAATCTCCACAAGCTAGCATTCCCTCTTTTGTGTCAAGCACATGATAGCCATGGCTTTCTAGTTTTTTTATGTTTTCTTGCACAAAAGGATTTTCGTACATGGCAGTGTTCATAGCAGGGGCTATAACTATGGGACATGTTGCCACCATTATAGTGGTAGAGAGCATATCATCGGCAATACCCGATGCTATTTTGCCAATAATATTTGCTGTTGCAGGCACTATTACAAAAAGATCGGCGTTTTTACCTAAGTCTATATGGGTTGTATCCCAGTGGTCCACGGGGTCGTACATATCGGTTACCACCAAATTGCCCGACATAACCTGAAAGGTGAGAGGCCTTACAAACTCTTGTGCAGACTTGGTCATAATTACGTTTACATTGTAACCATCTTTCTTTAATTGGTTCACTATCTCTATGGCTTTATAACAAGCTATTCCGCCTGTTACTCCTACTACTACATTTTTCATAATGGTGTGGTTTCTTGTTTAGTTAATCTTTTGGAATACTAAGTTGACAATAGCTTCGGCTATCTTTTTTTTCCCAATAGGGTGAGCAACAGGCTCTCCTTTGTATAGCAACACTCCTGCATGTTCTTTTTCTGATAATTGCGAGGCTTCATTTGCAAACACAGCATCGCAGTTGTTGGTCTTTCTTAGTTTCTCTGCTTGTTTGATGAGGTTGTTATCCTGGTTGTGTTTTACCAATTTAAAGCCAACCAAGAAGGTTTTGGGATTCATTTTTTTAATGAGAGAGATTACTTTTGGTGTTGTTTCAAAACCCATTATTATCTCTTGGCTTGAAGATATTTTATCTTCTGGTCTGTGCCTATATTTTGGGCACGAAAGAATATCTTCAATATCTTTTACGGTTATGTCATTGTTTCCCATAAAATCAAGGTATAGCTCTTCTGCTAAATCTGATCTTGAAATAGAGTATGCATAAGAGAAATCTGATACTGCCATTGCATGTATAAAAACATCAATAGCTGTTTCATTCATTAAAGATTCAACAGCATCATACACGCTTTGGGTGTTTGTAACATCAATGAAGTTTACACGCAAGGCATCCTGCTCACCCAACTCTTTTGTGATAGCTTTGGGTGCTTTTATATAATGTATAGTAAAATCTTTATTGTTTTGTTTCTGCATATATGCCAACAGTGCTTCAAGACAATGCCACGATAGCGAGCCCGAACTCATATTAGTTATTTTTCGCACTCCATCTATCGGCTCTTCTGTTCCACCAGCAGTAATAGCAATATGAATCATAGCCTTTCTTTTATTTTATTATCTTCGTCTAAGATAAAAAGTTTTGGCTTTACATTCTCGGCCTCTTCTTGCGAGCAAAAAACATAAGCCATAATTATTACCTTGTCGCCAGGCAATACAAGCCTTGCTGCTGCTCCATTAAGACATATAACACCACTGTGGGCTTCACCCTCAATAACATAAGTCTCAAAACGCTCACCGTTGTTAATGTTTACTACCTGCACTTTTTCCATTGGTAATATCCCCGATTCTTTTAAAAGATAAGAATCGATAGTGATACTACCTGTATAATTGATATTTGCTTCTGTAACTGTACCTTGGTGCAGCTTTGCTTTTAGCATGTTTA
>CAZBVD010000420.1:0-1920 GCA_964495235.1 uncultured Dysgonomonadaceae bacterium
TATTTGTTGTATAACATTGGCTATGGTAAATGTTTTTCCAGAGCCTGTTACTCCCAGTAGCGTTTGGTAAGGCACATTGCCCTTCAACCCCTCCATCAGTGCTTTTATTGCTTGTGGTTGGTCGCCAGTTGGTTTATATTGTGATGTTAATTCGAATGCCATATTATTAGGTAAAAACAATTGCAGTGATCATTTGTATAGAAGATGTTTAGCTATGGAGCTTCTGTATAAGGTTTGGTCTCATGATAAGAGTAAATCTTTAAATCAGCATCCAGGTTTAAGTGAACAATATAACCTTTTATTTGATTTATACCACCTCCGTTTTCTTCAAATATCTTTTGTAATGGTACATTCACTTCATATGTGCCATTGTGTAGCCTCTTATATTTTAACTTAGTTATCTCAACTTCTAATCGCAGCGACTCTGCATTTTCTTTTGCTGCTTGTAGCATGAGCTGACCTATCATCTCACTGCTTGATAGGTTTGTATTGTTATTAAACCTAATCACTACTGGAGCAAGATACTCACTCAGTGTTTTGTGAGATAAGGTGGATACACCTACAAAGAAACCATCTACAACTGTTTTTAATTGCTCAAAAACCTCCTCATCTATAGGTGTAGTTTGGTTTAGCATTTTGAATCTTGTTTCAGCTTCACCAATATAAGTTCCTGGTATTTCGCCCAGTTCTACACTATTGATATACTGCGAATAAGTTTCTACTGAATTTTCTTTTAGCGATGATTGCCACATCAGAGAGTCTAATCTGTTTTTCACCATGCGCTGATAAGGACTCTCTGGATATTGCTCCAAGAAACCTGTAAACTCAATTGTATTTTCCGATGTCATCAAGTTTTCCCATGCTTCTGTTTCTCTATTTTTAAGTGCAAGCATGCTTTCATAAGCCTCGTCAGAAAATGCTCCTTGGGGGTATTCATCCATATAGGTAAGATAGCTATCAATTGTGTTTTCACGCTGTGCAACTTCCCATTTAGAGCGTTCGAGATTGTTGCTCTTCACATCATTATTATAGATATACAAACCTGCAGCAAGCACCCCAACCAACAAAGCAATAGATACTATTATGGCAATAACTTTATTGCTCTTTTCCTCTTTCGATAACTCATAGTATGACTTATCAGAATCTGAAAGATTGTCTTCACGTTGCTTTTTCCAAGCCTTCTTATCAAAATTAGGAGCAGGAGCTACCTTTACACGCCTTTCTACAATATATTCCTCAACCTCTGACTCAGCATCATCAGTTTGAGATGTTGCTTCTTCACTCCCATCATTGTTAAATGGTGAATCGTTCTCTATGCTCTCTTCACTATTGGATGATAAATCTTCTTCAGATTTCTCAGATATAGGCACATCCACTTCGTACTCATAGTTTAATGTATCAGTACAATCTGGACAAAACAATCCCTCTCCTGTTTTGACATTTCCACACAAAGGGCATTTTTTTGACATAATAGCAAGTAGTTTTTATTAGGAATATCGTTTATACAAAGATAGAAAATGATTTAACTACATACACTATTCATATCTGTTTTATTTAACAAAACATTTTTCGTACTTTTGATTCAACTAAAACTTGCAGCAAAAATGATAGAGATTGTAAAAGCCAACAAACAACACATTGCCACAATAAGAGAGCTTGCACAGGAGTTTTGGCCTGTAGCATTTGCGGCTATTTTATCTGAGCAACAGATAGCGTATATGATGGAGATGATGTATAGCACAACATCTTTGGAAAAGCAAATGAGTGAGGGGCATCAGTTTGCAATTGCTCGTAAAGATAACCAACAAGTTGGTTATCTTTCATATGAAACAGATTGCCATAAATCTGGCAAAACTAAGATTCACAAACTCTATATTGCTCCCAACTCTCAACGGATGGGTGTGGGCAAAGCAATGGTGG
>CAZBVD010000421.1:0-1918 GCA_964495235.1 uncultured Dysgonomonadaceae bacterium
ACTTTACAGTTGAGGTGGAGCGTTCTTTACGTGTACTTGATGGAGCTATTGCAACGTTCTGTGCTGTAGGGGGTGTTGAACCACAATCTGAAACTGTGTGGCGTCAAGCAGATAAGTATAAAGTTCCCCGTATTGGATACATTAATAAAATGGACCGTTCTGGTGCGAACTTCTTTGATGTAGTGGGCCAGATTGAGTCTGTGTTGCGAGTAAAAACATGTCCATTGCAAATACCCATTGGAGCTGAAGAAGATTTCGTAGGGGTGGTTGATTTGATCACTATGAAAGCACTTATATGGCATGATGAGTCAATGGGTGCAGACTATCACGTAGAGGAAATTCCTGCCCATTTGCTTGAAGAAGCTAAGGTGTGGCGTGAGAAAATGCTTGAGACTGCAGCAGAGTGTGATGATGCATTGATGGAGAAGTTTTTTGACAATCCTGAATCTATAACTGAAGAAGAAATTATTGCGGCCGTTCGTAAAGGAACGTTGGCAATGGATATTAATCCTATAATGTGTGGTTCTTCATTTAAAAACAAGGGTGTTCAAGTTCTTTTGGATGCTGTTTGTGCATATTTGCCAAGTCCGTTAGATTCTGAGGCTATTGAGGGTGTAGATCCTAAAGATTCAACTAAAGTGTTATTACGTCATCCCAGTCCTGAAGAGCCTATGAGTGCATTAGCTTTTAAGATTGCAACAGACCCATATGTTGGTCGTTTATGTTTCTTTAGAGTTTACTCAGGTGTTCTATCCGCTGGATCTTATGTATATAATCCAAGATCAGGCAAGAGAGAGCGTATTTCACGGATATTCCAAATGCACTCTAATAAGCAAAATCCAAGAGAATTTATTGCTTGTGGAGATATTGGTGCAGGTGTTGGTTTTAAAGATATTCGTACTGGTGATACTTTATGTGATGAGAATAATCCTATTGTATTAGAATCTATGGATTTCCCAGCTCCAGTAATTGGAATTGCTGTTGAGCCTAAAACGCAAAAAGATTTAGAGAAACTTTCAGCTGGTTTGGCTAAACTTGCAGAGGAGGATCCAACATTTACAGTTAAGACTGACGATGATACAGGTCAAACTGTAATTTCAGGTATGGGTGAACTTCACTTAGAGGTAATTATTGATAGATTAAGACGTGAGTTTAAAGTTGAGGCTAATCAAGGCCGTCCTCAAGTTACATATAAAGAGGCTATTTCTAAAGCTGTTGAACTTCGCGAAACTTATAAAAAACAAACAGGTGGGCGTGGTAAGTTTGCCGATATTATTGTACGTGTTGAGCCAGCTGATGCTGATTTTGAAGGACAGTTGCAGTTTATAGATCAAGTGAAGGGTGGAAACATTCCTAAAGAATACATACCTTCTATACAAAAAGGCTTTGAGCGTGCTATGAAAACTGGTGTTCTTGCAGGATATCAATTAGACAAATTGAAGGTTACTGTATTGGATGGATCTTACCATGCTGTTGACTCAGATCAACTTTCTTTTGAAATTTGTGCTATTCAAGCATTTAGACATGCTTGTGAAAAAGCATCTCCTGTATTAATGGAGCCAATTATGAATGTTGAAGTGGTAACTCCAGAAGAAAACATGGGAGATATAATTTCCGATTTAAATAAACGCCGAGGACAGATTGAAGGTATGGAGTCAAACCGCTCAGGTGCACGTATTGTAAAAGCAATTGTGCCACTAGCAGAAATGTTTGGTTATGTAACTACTTTACGTACCATTGCATCCGGTCGTGCAACTTCGACCATGACTTTTTCTCATTTTGAAGTTGTTTCTGCTTCTATAGCTAAAGAGGTTTTAGCTGAAGCTTCAGGACGTGTAGATTTGATATAAATAATATAATAACTTTATGAGCCAAAAAATCAGAATTAAACTGAAATCCTACGATTATAGCTTGGTTG
>CAZBVD010000422.1:0-1913 GCA_964495235.1 uncultured Dysgonomonadaceae bacterium
TATCCGTTCTTTTTTGAAAAAAGAAATTATTCGGAGAATTTACTCAAAACCATGAATATGATGTTGGAGGTTGACATTCTTTATATTCAAGAAATTGAGCAATCATATCTTACGAAGATTCGTAAGCTCTTCTACCTACTGGCTATAGAGTCGCCAATGATACCTAATGTTAGTCAGTTAAGTAATGACTGTGGTGTCTCAAGAGCTACTGTTATGAATTATCTTAAATACTTGCAAGATGCGCGATTGATTAACATGCTTTACAAGGAGGGAGTTAGTTTTCCCAAAAAACCACATTGTGTATATATGAATAATACTAATATTATGTTCCCAATTAAACGGGGAGAGGTTGATCGTCAGGCTTTGTGCGAAACTTTTTTTTACAATCAGGTAAACACACTGGCAATAGTAAATAAATCTAGACGAAAAGGACAGTTCCTTGTAAACGGTAAGGTTCATTTTAAAATAGAATTAGAAAATAAAAAACAGACGAAAAGTCACTCCCATTTTGTTGTGGTAGATGCTAAACAAACGGAGGAGGGAAATGTAATTCCTTTGTGGCTTTTTGGCTTTTTGTATTAAGCTCGGCAAATAAAAAGCTGTGTTAATATATAAAAAATAAAATCATTATAAACTAGAATTACAATTATGGCTAAACAAAAAAGATTTTTAACCTGTGATGGTAATCAAGCTGCTGCTCACATAGCATATATGTTCAGTGAGGTTTCGGCAATTTACCCAATCACCCCATCTACAACAATGGCGGAGCATGTTGATGAGTGGTCTGCAGGAGGTCGCAAAAATATTTTCGGACAACCTGTATTGGTTCAAGAAATGCAGTCTGAAGCAGGTGCTGCTGGTGCTATGCATGGAGCTTTGCAAGCTGGAGCTTTAACTACAACTTTTACAGCTTCGCAAGGCTTGATGCTTATGTTGCCAAACATGTATAAGATGGCAGGTCAGCTTTTGCCAGCTGTGTTTCATGTATCAGCGCGTGCATTAGCTGCTCAAGCTTTGTCAATTTTTGGTGATCACCAAGATGTGATGGCTGCTAGACAAACTGGCTTTGCTATGTTTGCCACAGGGTCGGTGCAAGAAGTGATGGACTTATCTGCTATTGCTCATTTGTGTGCAATAGAAAGTCGCGTTCCTTTTATGCATTTCTTTGATGGATTTAGAACTTCACACGAAATCCAAAAGATTGAGGCTCTTGATATGGAAGACTTAGCTCCTCTGTTGAATAGAGAAGCTTTGGCAGAATTTAAAGCAAGAGCTCTTACTCCAGATGCACCAGTAACAAGAGGTACTGCTCAGAACGATGACATTTATTTTCAATCGCGCGAAGCAGCGAATCCTTTTTATGATGCTGTTCCTGGCATAGTAGAGAAGTATTTAGATAAGCTAACTGCTATTACTGGTCGTAAATACGGATTGTTTGATTATTACGGAGATCCTGAAGCCGATCGTGTAATTATTGCAATGGGGTCTGTTACAGAAACCATTAAAGAGGTAGTTGACTACCTTAATAATGTAGATAATAGAAAAGTGGGTGTAGTGAGTGTTCACCTATACCGTCCTTTTAAAGCAGAGGCTTTATTGTCTGTTATACCAAAGACTGCAAGAGAAATATCTGTTCTTGACAGAACTAAAGAGCCAGGTGCAGAGGGTCAACCTTTGTATCTTGATGTGCGTAGTGCTTTTTATGGTAAAGAGAATGCCCCTAATATTACTGGTGGTATATATGGTTTGTCGTCTAAAGATACAACCCCTGCTCAAATATTGGCTGTTTATAAAAACATGAAAATGCCAATGCCTAAGAATCACTTTACTGTTGGAATTGTTGACGATGTTACATTCAAGTCTCTTCCTTTAAAAGAAGATACTCCAATGGATGATACTATTTATGAAGCTAA
>CAZBVD010000423.1:0-1912 GCA_964495235.1 uncultured Dysgonomonadaceae bacterium
TGACAAGAAAATAACAATGCCGAGTAATATATTTTTGCAGAAAATGATTAAGAAAGAAGATAAGATTTAAAATAGAAATCTTGATTGTAAAATGAATAAGAAAAATATTAGTAATATAAAGAGACTACTTTTGATAGTTGGAACAGTTTTGATTCTAATCTTAGGAGCTCAGTGGATTATTCGATATATGCAGGTTGATGCATGTTTAGATAAAGGAGGGAGTTGGAATTATGAATTAAAAAAGTGCGACTGTTCGCACACTATTGACACAACTAGAATTGCAGACTACTATTGGAAATCTGGTTATGACACTACGCTACATAAAGAATTTTTGAAAAGAGGTGTGTTGCTCGATTCTATCTCTAAATCACCTAACAAGTTAATTAATATTTTAAACCGAAGGCCAAGTGAAAGTAAGATTGAGTTTGCCGAGATAACAGGAGACACTTTGATTATTCGTATTTTGAATGATACATTTCTAACACAACAAATGGGGAGTTTAGGTGCATATTGCTATATGGCCGAGACTGTCTTTACACTCACCGAGAATGATTCTACTCGGTTTGTGAAGTTTGAAATGGATTATGGCTCTCATGCAAATCCAGGGGTGTATAGTAGAGAAGATTACAAAGATGTGATTTTAAAATAAATTGTTTAGAAGAAAGAAGTTAGCATTTGTGTTATATTCACGATAGATTCTGGAAAAGGCTTTATGTTATAATTTAATTGTTTACCATTTCCAATACTTCATCTTCCACCGTGTTTTTAATTTCCTAAAAAGATTGATGGGTTTACGTTTCAAGTGCCCTTTATGGTTTTCAATAAAATCATCTACAGCATCAAGAATGCGAGCAGAGTTTTTACCGTCGCGATGCGATTCGTGTCGTAAAGTGTACAAACGAATCTCTTCCATTAGTTCTTCTGGGTAAGTTAATGCTTTTTCTAAAGCCTGTTCAATATCATTCACATCTGTAACATTTATAAGATGCTTTCCAGTGGAGGTGTTATTATGAGTAACAACAGGTTTGTTAAACAGCATGTATTCGATGATGATACTAGAGCTGTCACACAACATTACATCACTATTATAAAAGCTATCTAAGTTTTTCATTCTAGGAATAAATGTAACGTTCGAAAATCTCTCTGCTAGTAAATGAAGTTTCTCTATTAAATCTTTGTCTTGAAGTTTAGGGTGTAGTGTTATAATCCAATTCCAAGAACGTTTTTGAGCTAAACCCTCTATAATAGGATAAAATCTGTGTAATGATGAGATGTCTTTAGAAAATGTAGAGGCTACAAATATGGTGGGGTTTTTATCTATTCGAGGTTTGATAGTTGCTTGTGATGAGAAAAAAGAATCAACCCTGCTCCATCCTGTTTCGTAAACTTTAAAGTATCTGTGTTTTCTTTCCAACGCTTTAAAAATAGGTGTACTACTTTCTCCTTGTGTACAATATATATCAAACAGTCCACGGATTTTAAAATGGTCGTCAAATTTATCTTTTCTCTTATTAATAGGGTATCCATGAAAGACAGAGACTTTAACGCCAGGAAAAAAATCGTAAATATAATTGCCTGCTGCAAAAATAGCAATAGGGTTGTACGCTATTACTTCTTGAATAGTTTCGAGTTGATGTTCGTGTTTTTCTAATTGTGTAGAACAATCGGCTTCTATATACCAATACACCTCACCTTCTCTTTGCCAAATCTCTTTTTGAATTGGACGTAATATGGGATAAGCATAGCTTGTAGAAACAAAAAACAGATATCGTTTTCTCATACGTTTTTGATATAGTAGTATTTTCTTTGCTCTAGAAAGTATAAAGATAGCAAATAAAAGACTACCTAAAATTCTCAGGCAGTCTTCATTTCAATATCTTGATACAAATATTTTGCAGCTTATTTCTACTTT